>NZ_JBFJYW010000187.1:0-7864 GCF_041622395.1 Pontiella sp.
CCGGGGGCCGAATTCCACTTGCGGAATTTTGTTTCGGTGGGGAAAGGGGCCAAGGCCACCGTCGTGGAGGAATTCATCGGCGATCCGGCGGATCGGTCGATCCCATCCTATTGGACCAATGCCGTAACGGAAGTCTTCGTTGACGATGGGGCGGTGGCCGACCACTACAAAATCCAGCGCGAGAGCAAGACGGCCTACCACTTCCAGACCCTGGAGGCGCACGTGGGTGCGGATGCGGTGTTCAGCAACCACTCGGTGGCCGTGGGCTCGGCCCTGGGCCGCAACGATATCCGCGGCAAGCTGACGGGCGAGGGCGGAGAAGCCATTTGCAACGGGCTCTATTTGCTCAAGGACCAGCAGTTGTTCGATACGCATCTGTTCATGGATCACGCCGTCCCCGAATGCAAAAGCCACGAACTGTACAAGGGCATCCTGTCCGACAAGGCGCGCGCCGTTTTCTGCGGGCGGATCCTGGTGCAAAAGGGCGCCCAGCAGACCGACGCCATCCAGAACAACAAAAACCTGCTGCTCTCGCGCGGCGCCAAGGTCAACACGTTGCCGCAGCTCGAAATCTATGCCGACGATGTGAAGTGTACGCACGGCGCAACCGTCGGCGAGCTCGACGCCACCGCACTCTACTACCTCCAGACGCGCGGAATCGATCCGAAGCAGGGCCATGCCATGCTGACATTCGCCTTTGCCAACGAAGTGATGGACGAGGTGAACTGCAAGCCCGTCAAGGCCCATATCGAAGCGCTGGTCCATGACTGGCTCGACAAGGTTTCCTGATGAACAACACCGTCCAGTACGATATCGCATCCATCCGCGACGACTTCCCGATCCTTCAGCGGAAGATTTTCGGCAAGCCGTTGGTGTATCTCGACAATGCCGCCTCGACGCAACGTCCGGTCCAGGTCATCAATGCGATAAAAGATCTGTACGAAGGGCACTATGCCAATGTTCACCGCGGAGTGCATACGCTGAGCCAGGAGTCGACGAACCTCTACAACGAGGCCCGGGCAAAGGTGCGCAGCTTTATTCATGCCTCGTGCGTGCACGAAGTGGTCTTCACGCGCGGCACGACGGAATCGATCAATCTGGTTGCGCAGTGCTATGCGCGCCCGCGCCTCCGGCCGGGCGACGAAATCCTGATCACGCACATGGAGCATCATTCGAACATCGTCCCGTGGCAGATGGTGTGCGAGCAGACCGGGGCGATCTTGAAAGTGGTGCCGATCTCCGACAAGGGCGAGCTGGAGATGGAGCGGTTTCACGAGTTGCTGGGTGAAAAGACCAAGTTGGTTTCGGTGGTGCAGGTTTCCAATGCGTTGGGCACGGTTAATCCGGTGAAGGAAATCATCGCGGCGGCGCACGCCTTCGGGGTCCCGGTTTTGGTCGATGGCGCCCAGGCCGTGCCGCACATCCCCATCGATGTCCAAAAGCTCGATGCCGACTTCTATGCGTTTTCCGGCCACAAGATCTATGGCCCAACGGGCGTCGGCGTGCTTTACGGCAAAGAAAAACTGCTCAGCGAGATGCCGCCCTACCAAGGCGGCGGCGACATGATCCTGTCGGTCAGTTTTGAAAAGACGACCTACAACCAGTTGCCCTACAAGTTCGAAGCCGGAACCCCGAACATCGCCGGCGTGATCGGGCTCGGTGCCGCGATCGACTACGTCCAGAAAGTCGGGCTCGGCATCATTGCCGCGCACGAGCACGGGTTGCTGGAGTATGCCACCGCCCGGTTGCGCGACATCGACGGCCTGCGGATCATCGGCGAGGCCGATCAAAAGGCCGGCCTGATTTCGTTTGTGCTCGACTGCGTCCATCCGCATGATATCGGCACGATGTTGGACGGGGAGGGGGTCGCGGTGCGCGCCGGGCACCATTGCGCGCAACCCGTCATGGAACGCTACGGCGTTCCGGCCACGGCCCGCGCTTCGTTTGCGATGTACAACACCTTCGGCGAAATCGATGTCCTCGCGGAGGCCATCAAAAAAACGATTCAAATGTTTAAATAGGGGGCGTTATGCCGAATTTGAGAGAGCTCTACCAAGAGGTCATTCTTGACCACAATAAAAACCCGCGCAACTTCCGCAAGATCGAGGATCCCGACGGGTTCGCGCACGGCAACAATCCCCTGTGCGGCGACCAAATCGATGTCTATCTCAAGATCCGGGACGGAATCGTGGACGATGTTTCGTTCGATGGCGCGGGGTGCGCCATCTGCACGTCGTCGGCCTCCATGATGACGATGGCGCTCAAAGGCAAAACCGAAGCCGAGGCCGAGGCACTGTTCAACAGCTTCCACCATGCGCTGACCGAAGACGAAGCCTATCCCGACGATGTGCCGCTCGGGAAACTCGAAGTGCTGAAGGGGGTCAAGGATTATCCCGTCCGCGTCAAATGCGCCACGCTGGCTTGGCACACGTTCGATGCCGCCCTGAAGAAATTGCAGAAAGAAGTCTCAACGGAATAAGGATGCCCGATGCTATTTGGAAAAAAGAAAATGGAACGAGTCCCGCTGGAAGAAGCCAATCCCGAACTGCACAAGCAAGTGGTGCGGTCGCTGCGAATGGTGTTCGATCCCGAAATCCCCGTCAACGTCTATGACCTCGGGCTGATTTACACGCTTGAAATCGACGAGCACGGCAAGGTATACGCGCAGATCACGCTGACCGCCCCCAACTGCCCGGAGGCCGAATACATTCCCGGCCGCATTCAAGCCGCGATCCGCGAGACCGAGGGCGTTTCGGGGGCGGACATCGAGCTGGTTTTCGACCCGCCCTGGACGCGCGAACGCATGTCGACCGCCGCATTGCTCGCGTTGGGCCTGATTTAGCGGGCAACGAGGGGGACCGGTTTTTGGGCGGCTGTTTCCATTGCCTCCCCGGTCGCCATCTTTCCATCGATTCGCCCCTCCATTCATATAAGGAACGTTCATGGTCACTGAAGAAATCATTTTGGAGGCGTTGAGTAAAATCATCGACCCCGACTTCCAGCGCGACATCGTCTCGCTGGGTTTTGTGCAGGATCTGGTAATCGAAGGGGGAACGGTTTCGTTCACCATCGAACTCACCACGCCCGCCTGTCCGCTGAGTCCCGTATTCCAGAAGCAGGCGATCGATCTGGTCGGCGATCTGCCCGGGGTCGAAACGGTGCGGGTCAACATGACGGCCCGCAAACGCGAGGGCCGCCAGCTCTCCGCCGAGGAGAGCGGGTTGAAGGGCGTGAAATATATTCTCGCCGTCAGTTCCTGCAAGGGCGGCGTCGGCAAATCGACCGTGGCCGCGCTGCTTGCGAAAACGCTGGCCGCGCGCGGCGCGAAGGTGGGCCTGCTGGATGCCGACATTTATGGCCCGTCGATTCCAACGTTGTTCAACCTCCATGAACCCGGCGTGCACGCGACGCCCGACAACAAGTTTATTCCCCACGAGGTGGACGGCCTGAAGCTGATGTCGTTCGGTTTCCTGATGGGCGACGGACCCGCCGTGCTCCGCGGGCCGATGGTTGCGCAATACATGCAGCAACTGCTGCACAATACGCAGTGGGACGAACTCGATTATCTCGTGATCGACATGCCGCCGGGAACGGGCGATATCCAGCTGACCATTTCCCAGTCGGTCCAGATCGATGCCTCCGTGATCGTCACGACGCCGCACCAGCTGTCGCTGACCGATGTGCGCAAGGGGATCATGATGTTCGACAAGGTCAACGTGCCCGTGCTCGGCGTCGTGGAAAACATGGCCTACTTCATTTGCGACGGCTGCAACAAGCGGCATTACATCTTCGGCGAATCCGGCGGCAAGGAACTCGAGCAGCGCTTCGGCCTCGAAACCATTGCGGAGCTGCCGATCACCGGCAACCTGAGCGGATCGCTCGACGAGTTGGCCAAAAGCGGAATCGCGAACGATACGACCGACATCATCATCCGTACCTTGGGCAAGAAGCTGCTCGAAAAGACGGAGCGCCCGAACGTGGATTTCGATGCGAAGACCATAACGCTCTCGTGGCCCAATGGAGAATCCTGCACGGTGTCCAATGCCGCGTTGCGCCGCGCCTGCTCGTGCGCCTTGTGCGTCGACGAAATGACCCGCGCGCCGTTGCTCGATCCCAAAACCATCCCGATGGATATCCATGCACAAAAGGTCGGCATCATCGGCAACTATGCCATCATGGTCGATTGGTCCGATGGCCACAACACGGGCTTCTTTCCCTATTCCGTCATCAAGGAGCTTGCCGGGAAATCCAGGGCCTGACGCCTAAATCACGATGGGACGGGAAGTTGGCATTCCCATTGCTTATAACCGATGCATAATCTTTGCTAAGGGAGAAAAGCAATGGGAAATCATAGGGATACAATGGAAGAACAGGGAACGCGGTCGTGCACTGGGATACATGAGTTGCTGGACTGGCAGATTGTTCAATACCGCCGCGCAATCGACGCCCACCGTCTTGACCTTTCCAAGGCCGAGGGGCGTTGCGTGGCTTGGCACGAGGCGGAGCAGGACTTCAATGCGCATGACCGCCGCAGGATGGCGGAGCAATCGCGGATCGAGTATTGCGGCCTGTTTTGTCCGGATAGGAACAAGTGCCTGACGGCGCTGCACTTCCTGCACCAAAAGAAGACCGAGCCGATTTATAAGGTCGGATAGTCTCGTTCATCGCATCCCGATCGCGCTGGCGGGCCGAAACGGTCGACGGGGCGAGTTGGGTTTCCTGCTTCGGGATTCGTTGCCCGGGCCGGGAGCGAATCGAATCTTCCGCAAGGCGCCGAATCCGCCGCTTTTTACGCACCGTTGCGACGATGCGTAAAAAGCGGCGGAATGGTTTTCAGGGGCAGGGGTTTTTTTGTTAGGTTGTGCGGCCATTGAGCAAATGAAAGGATGTTGGGATGAATAAGGCGGAATTGATAGTGGCACTCGATGTGCCGAATGCAGAGGCCATGGAGGCCAAACTCCAGGAAATGCCCGATTTTATCGAGTGGTATAAGGTGGGGCTGGAAATCTTCTGCGCCGAGGGGCCGGCGGTGCTGGAACCGCTGAAAAAGCGGGGCAAGAAAATCTTTTTGGATCTGAAGTTGCACGATATTCCCCGCACGGTGGGCAATGCGGTCAAAACCGCCGCCGAGCATGGCGTTAACCTGATGACCGTGCACGCCATCGGTGGCCGGGCCATGCTCGAGGAAGCGGCCAAGGCCGCCCGCGAGTGCGAAAACCCGCCGAAAATCGTGGCGGTCACGACGCTGACCAGCCTCAGCCAGGAAGATTTCAAGGATTTGGGGATCAATCGTACGGTGGCCGAACAGGCCTTGGAGCTCGGCCGTTTGGCCATTTCGTCGGGAATCGACGGGATGGTGACCAGCGCGCACGAGGCCAAGGTGCTGCGCGAGGAGTTCCCGGATGCCATCTTGGTGACGCCGGGCATCCGGATGCCGGAAGGCGATGTGGGCGACCAAAAGCGGGTGGCGACGCCGTCGTTCGCGGTGGAGCAGGGCGCGACGCATCTGGTGATCGGACGTCCGATCGTTCAGGCCGCAGACCCGGTCGCCGCCGCAACCGCGATGTTGAATGATATGAATGGATAACCACGAAAAGGCACGCTGAGCACAACGCCTTCGTGGAAGCGTCTTCGTGCATCTTGTGCCCGGTTGTGGCCAATTGAATTGGAGCAGAGAACATGAGCAAACCAAAGGTTTTGATTATTACGGGATACGGGGTGAACTGCGAGGCGGAGAGCACCCATGCGTGGAAGCTGGCCGGCGCCGAGCCGCAGCAGATTCACCTGAACGACTTGCTGGACCATCCCGACCAGCTCGAAAACTTCCAGGCCATGATGTTCATCGGCGGGTTTTCCTACGGCGACCACATGACCAGCGGACACGTCTTCGCCCTGCGCGTGAAGCACCATATGCAGGCGCAGCTGCAGAAGTTCATCGACGACGGCAAGTTGATCATGGGCATCTGCAACGGATTCCAGGTGATGACCAAGATGGGCTTGCTTCCGGGGCTGGACGGCAACTATTTCGAACCGACCGTTTCATTGATGCAGAATGACTGCGGCACCTTCCAGAATTTCTGGGTAAACATCCGTTTCGAGGACGCGTCCCCGTGCGTTTTCACCAAGGGACTCGGCACCCTGCCGCTGCCGATCCGTCACGGGGAAGGAAAGATCTTCACGCTCGACAACGAGTTGCTTGAAAAGATCGAAGCCAAGGGCTGCGTGGCCGCGCGCTACGTCGATGCGGACCACCGGCCGACCCAGGAATTCCCGGCCAACCCGAACGGTTCGCTCAACGCAATTGCGGGATTGTCCGATCCGACAGGCCGGATCTTCGGCATGATGCCGCACCCGGAAGCCTATCTCTTCCCGGAAAACCATCCGAACTGGGATAAGCAAAAGCTTCGCGGCGAGTTGCCGGAGCAGGGGCTGGGACTGAAGCTGTTCCAGAATGCCGTGAACTTCATCACCTCGCAACGCTAGTTCGGGGCGGCTCGCAGCCCAGTCGCTTTTGGCGGCGGTGTCGACGTGCAGTACAATCGGAAAGGGGCGGGACGATGAAACCGGAGCATATCGCGGAACAGATCGACGTTGCGGGGCATTTGGTCAGTATTTGTTCCATCGGCAACGGGAATGTGAACGACACCTATCTGGCGGTCTTTCGCACCCATTTTTCGGAAGAGCGCATCATTATCCAGCGCATTAACCACCGCGTTTTCCCCAAGCCCGAGTGGATCATGGAAAATTTGCGGATCCTCACCGATCATTGCCATGAACAGCTGTTGGCCGAAAGCGAAAGCGCCGATCGCATTTGGCAGCTTCCGCGCATCGTAATGTTCCGGAATGGCCAGGATTTCTTTCGGGATCCGGCGGGCGACTTTTGGCGGGGGCTCACGCTGATTGCTTCGGCCACTTCGTACGATGTCGCCCAGAACGCGGAGCACGCCTTCGAGGTGGGGACGGTGCTGGGGCAGTTCCATCGCTTGGTATCGACCATGGATCCGGACGGGTTGCGCGATACGCTTCCGGGGTTCCACGAGACCCCGCGCTATCTCGCCGGCTACGACGAGCTGCTGGAGAATCCCGACGTCGTCGCGTTGATCGAGAGTTCCGTCGAACTCCGCGGGGTGAGCCGCTTCGTCAACGATCGCCGCCAGCTGGCCCACGTGTTGCAACGCGCCATCGATTCCGGCGAGTTGATGCACCGGCTGATCCACGGGGATCCCAAGGTCAGCAACATCATGATCGACGACGATACCGGGAAGGGCACGGCGATCATCGATCTCGATACCGTCAAGTCCGGTCTGATCCACTACGACTTTGGCGATGCGCTTCGTTCGCTCTGCAACAAGGCCGGCGAAGAGCCGTCCGATTTGACGGCGGTGAAGTTCGATCTCGACTTGTGCGAGGCCTTCGTGCGCGGCTACATGATCTATGCCCGCGAGTTCCTGACGGAAAACGACCGGAACTATCTGTATCGGTCGATCCAGCTGATTACCTTCGAGCTGGGGCTCCGTTTCTTCCAGGACCACCTGCGCGGGGATGTCTATTTCAAGGTCAAGCGGCCGGGGCAAAACCTCCATCGTGCAAAAGTCCAGTTCCGCCTCTGCGAAAGCATCGAAACCCGCCGCAACAAGATTGTCGAAATCCTCGAATCCGCTTTTTGATGGCGCCGGGCGCTGCTTCCGGTCGCCGGTGCAACGCGCGCGGTTGGATTAGCTGATCGCGGCCAGATCGAGCGGGAAGATCATCATGATCTTGGTTCCTTCGCCGGGGTTGGATTCGATACGGATGGTGCCGTCGATGTGTTCGAGCCGCTCCCGGATGCTGAACAGGCCGAACCCCGTGCCGTTGCCGTTGTCGA
>NZ_JBFJYW010000188.1:0-7850 GCF_041622395.1 Pontiella sp.
GTGGCCATGCTGGCCGCGATGCGATCGGAAAATAAAATCCAGAGCCCGCCGTACAGCAGATAGGCCAGGCTGATGGCAAGGGTTGTCGGCAGCCGTTCGCCGCCCGGGAGTTGTTTAGATCGTGGCATCGGGCATTCCTCCGTCGGCGGTTCCGGTGCTTTGCAACGGATAGGGTTGCATCATGCCGGCTTTCAGGCAGAGGGCGTTCACCTCTTTCTTCAGTTCGATCATGCGCAGTTCGCGGCCGACCGATGCCTTGTTGAACCGTTCGAGTTCCCGGTTGCGGGCGCGCAGGGCGTCTTCTGCCTCCTTGCGTGCGGTAATATCGGTGAGCGAGCCGACCAGCGCCACCGTTTCGCCGTCTTCGACCACCGGGGCTTCATGCACTTCGACCCAGACGACATGACCCGCCTTGTGTTTGAGCTGGAGTTCGTAGATCGGCTGGGCCTCTGCGGTGCGAATGGCCTCTTGCGTAAAAAACCGGGCCTGCTCGTTGGCCGGATGGTCCGTGGCCAGCTCGGTCCAGCGGGTCAGCACCTCTTCGATCTCATACCCGAGAATGTCTTCGATCTGCGGGCTGACGTAGGTCAGCATCCCGTCGGGGGTGTGTGCATAGAACATATTGGTGCTGTGCTCGATGATGTGGCGCAATTTCTCTTCGCTCTCCTGCAGCTTGAGTTCGGCTTTCTTGCGCTCCGTGATGTCGTTGAACACCGCCACGACGAGGCCGGATGCGAGTTGGAACAGCTGGTTTTCGACATATTGATCGATCCGCTCGTCCTGATAGTGCGTCAAGGGCAACTCTTCCGGGTTGCCGGTTTCCGCCACGCGCCGAAGTCCGGCCAGCAGCCCGGAGCTTTCGATTCCCGGGAAAACCTCGGTCACGTTGCGGTCCAGAAGCTGCTCGCGGCGAATCCGGCAGTATTTCAATCCGGCCGGATTCATGTCGACAAAAACAAAATCCCGGTTGTTTTCCACCGGGCGGTAGATCGCCACGCCGCTTTGCATGCTGCTGAAAAGCATTTTGTAGCGGGCTTCGTTTTCGATTTGTTCGGTGATGTCCTGGTTGGTGCCGGTCATGCGCAGCGGGGTTCCATCGCGGCCATAGATCACTTTGGCGCAGGCGCGCACGTGGCGGACCTCGCCGTCCGGCCGAATGATCCGGAACAGCGTATCGAAGGGTTTTGCGCCAGTTTCCGCGGCGGCCACTTCGGCGGAGGCGCGTTCCAGGTCGTCGGGGTGGACGCAGGCCTGCCACGCCGCGAAATCCCCGCCGAAATCCCCTTCGCCGATGCCGTAGATGGCATACATGCGCTCGTCCCAGATCAGCCGGCCGCCGACCAGATCGCGGTCCCACACGCCGATGTTGGCGGCATCGACCGCGATCTCGAACCGTTCCTCGCTTTTGCCCAGCGCCGCGGTTTTTTTGCGAACCTGTTGGCGGAGCGAGAAAATCCAAAGGCCGGTCCCGCCGGCCAGCAACAAGAGAACGGCCGCGCCCGTCAACAGATAGCGCCGGATCAAGGCCCAATCGATGGCGGATTTCAGCGGCCCCATCCATTTGTTGTAGATACGGCGATATTCCCCGTTGGCCTTGAGTTGCATCAATCCGTCGTTGAGCAGGTTTAGCAGCTCCGGGTTGTTTTTTTGAACGACCAGGCAATAATCTTTCCGGATCAGTCGGGGCTCGGCAACCCGCAGGTGTTCCCAGCCGTTTCGGTTGATGCAGTGGAGTCCCGGCTGGTGATAGCCCAGCGCAAAATCCACCCGCCCTTCGGCCAGGCGCCGCAGCGCCTCGTCGAGGGTCTGCGTGGGGGATAGCGGCATTCCCAGCCCCTGTTCCCGGGCAAAGTCCTGCAGCGAATCGCCGCTCTGAACCGAAACCCGAACTCCTTTGAGGTCTTCGATGGAGCGGTAGGGCGGCGAATCGTTGCGGCCGAATACCGTCCAGTACATCGTCGCGTGCGGCAACGTATAATCAACCCAGCCGGTCCGTTGCTGCTCGTAGAGCATGCAGGTGATGTCGATTTCCCCGGCTTCCATTTGCCGCCGCACTTCGCTCCAGGCGTCCAGCCGAAACGCGATGTCGAGTCCGGTCTCCTGTGCGATGGCCTGGAGCAATTCGATGTTGAAGCCGGCGGGTTGGCCGTTTTCATCGATGAACGAATAGGGCGGAAAGTCGAAATCATCGCAGAAAACGAGCCGCCGTGCCCGCGCGGAATCCAGGGCTTCCGGGCCGATCCATTGGTGGAGAAGGCGCCGCCGGGTGCCGTCGGCCATGACGGCGGCCAGCCCCTCGTTGAGCGTGGCGAGCAACGTCGCGTTTCCTTTCCTCACGGCGAAGCAGAAGTCCTGTTTGAATTCCTGGTTCGGCGGCCCAACCACCTTGATGTCGGTCAGGCCGAGCTCTTTAAGCAGGGCAACCCCCATCAGTTTTTGGGCAATCACGGCATCGGCCTCGCCCGCCGCGAGCATCTCGAAGGCCCCTTCAAAGGTGGTCGTGCTCACGATGCGGTCGGATAACTTCGAGCGGAGGACATATTCTTCGGCATTATCCGCCTCCATCACCGCAATCCGTTTGCCGGAAAGGTCGGCCAGGCTCATGATTTCGGTTTCATCCGCTCTCACGAACAGGGCGCCGTGCAACGTCAGGTAGGGGATGGAGAAATCAAACAGGCGTTCCCGCTCGGGGGTGCGGCCCACCAGCGGCAGAACATCCAGCTGCCCGTCGGCCAGTTCGGCTTTGATCCGGGCCCACGGCGCGGTCTTGAAGTCGACGTCCAATCCCATGGCCTCGCCGGCCGCTTTGAGCAGATCGACGGAAAACCCGTTCGCGCGGCCGTCGGGTTCGACGATGGAAAACGGCGGATAGTCGGGCTCCGCGGCGGACCGCAACGTCTGGCCATCGGTCTTGCCCAACGCAAGAAACAAGGCCATCAACAGCGGTATATAGATCGTATTCTTCATCGCGCGCGACGCTCCGTTTCCCATTGGCAATAGGCGGTGCATCCTAGCGAGGAAGGGCGTTGGCTTCAATGACTTAAGCAGTTTTTCGCAGACCGGCGGGCGGAATGGGCTTTTTTTGTCCCGGTCCGGGTGTACACTGTTTTCGGTCAATTTCGACGGAGGTTGCGGTGAGCGATTGGACGGAATATCTCAAATTCATGGCGGCGGTGTTTTCGGTAACGAATCCGTTCGGGGTCGTCCCGGTTTTCATCACGTTGACGGCCGGCTACAGCCGGCAGGAGCGTAAAAGCACGGCGCGCCGAACCAGTTTGGCTTTTGCCTGCGTGATGATTGTCATCCTCCTGGCCGGGGACCCGTTGCTCGGGTTTTTCGGGATCACCGTCTCTTCGTTCAAGGCCGCCGGCGGCATCATCATTCTGCTGATGGCCATTTCGATGGTCCACGCAAAAGTCAGCCGCGTCAAGCAGACGACGGAGGAGGCCGAGGATGCCGCCGACAAAGCCTCCATCGCGATCGTTCCGCTGTGCACCCCGTTGCTGGCGGGGCCGGGCGCCATGAGCACCGTGATCGTCTATTCCCATCAGGGCACGTCGGCGACGCACTATCTGGTGCTTGGCGGCGGCATCCTGGTCGTCTCCGTCTCCATCTGGCTCTGCCTGGTTTCGGCCCCCTACATCGCGAAGCTGCTGGGGCGCACCGGCATGAATGTCGTGATGCGAATCATGGGGCTGGTGCTCGCCGCCATCGGCGTCGAGTTCATCGCACAAGGCTTTATGGAGATGATCGGTACCGGCCTTTAATTAAAAGTGCTTCCGCGCCTCGTTCATCGACTTGCAGTTGATGATCGGAATCGTGCTGTCGTAGTGGATGTGCGACATGATGGTGACGCCGAAGTTGTCCAGCGGGTCCGGGATGATCCGGATCACCTTGCGGGCGCCGGAGTGGCTGCACAGCTCCATCACGGCGCGGTAGTGCGGCCGTGCGGCTTTCTCGAAATCCTCCAGCGCGGTCAAATCGCACAGCACGTGGAAGTCCGCTTTCAATTCCGCCAGCCGCTCGGTCAATTCGTCGAGCAGCGCCTGGGCATCGGTCTCGCAGAAGGTGCCGGCCAGCGTAACATGCACCCGGTGGCGCACGGAATCGACTTCAAGCAGATACATGGTTTTCCCTTCCGTTTCTTTACTCGAGGAAACCGTATCACCCGAGCCGGGGCCGGGCGATATAATAAGCCAAGACTCCGGCGAGCAGGTTGCCGAGGGCGATGCCCGCCACCAGCCCGGGGAACCCGAACAACCGCCCGCCGAGCAGACTCAGCGGCATGATGAACCCAAAGACGCGGCACAGGGTGATGACCATCACCGGGCGCGGCTTGCCGATCACGTTCAGCAGTTGGCTCATCCACTGGCTGCTGTGTACGCCGATGTGGCCGGCCGCCGCGATCAGCAGATAGACGGTGCTCAGCCGCACCACGACGGGGTCGTCGCTGAAAATGCGGGAGAGCAGACCGGCGGTGGGGATCAGCAGCAACAGGGTCAGCCCGCCGTAGAGCCCGGCAAAGCGGATGCTGATGCGGCGGGTTTCCTGCACGCGGTCGTGCGCTTTCGCGCCGTAGTTGTGGCCGACAAACGGGGTGATGGCCGTGGAATAGGCCATTGAAAGAATAAAGAGAATCGATTCGATCCGCGTTCCCGAGGCCATCGCCGCAACCGCCTGTACGCCGCCGATGCCGGCGGCCAGCCGGATGTAGAACCCCTGCGCCACCGGATTGAGCGCCTGGGTGAACGCCGCCGGGATTCCCAGCGTAACGATGTCTTTCCAGGAGCGCAACAACGCGCGCAGGTGCGGCATCTGCCAGTCGATCAAATGCAGCTTGAAGTGCAGCAACGCCAGCGAAGCCGCGGCACCCACGCCGCGGGCAATGACGGTGGCGAGCGCCGCGCCGGCCATGCCCATGGCGGGGAAGGGGCCCCAGCCGAAAATCAGGATTGCATCGAGAACGACGTTGATGAGCGCGCAGCCGCACATGACGATCACCGGCAACACCATGTCGCCGGCGGCGCGCAGGCAGCCGTCGGAGACGGGCGGCAGGATGGCGAAGACGGCGCCGAGAAACCAGATCTGCATGTATTCGCGCACCAGTTCCAGCACGTGGCCGGACGCGCCGAGCAGGGTGAACAGCGGCGTGATGGTGAAGTAGCCCAGCAGACTGATTACGGAGGTCCCGACGATGGTAAGCACCAGCCCGTCGGAGGTGGTCCGCCGCGCCAGCGCCCGGTTGCCCGAGCCGATGGCGCGTGAGATGATCGATGCCGAACCGGTGGAAAAGCCGATGGCCAGCGCGCCGATGATCAGCACCACCGCGAAGGTGAAGCCCATCGCGGCCAGCTCGTCGGTGCCCAGCCGCGACACGAACCAGGTGTCGGTCAGGTTGAACACCATGATGGCGAACATGCCGCCGATGCTCGGCAACGTGAGGCGCAGCAGATGCGTTTTCACATTGCCTGTCAGAAGTTTACTCATGGGACGTGAGGCGTGAAACGTGAGGCGTGAGGCGTGAGGCGGGCATCACGCCTCAGGCTCAATCATCTCGGCTTTTAATGGTTGAGCATCCAGCGCTTCAGCCGGCCGCAGTCGTCGATCACCATGTAAAGGCACGGCACGAGCAGCAGGGCGATGAAGGTGGCGAAGAGGATCCCGAAGCCGAGCGAGATCGCCATCGGAATCAGGAACTTGGCCTGGCGCGACTGCTCCAGCATCATCGGCGCCAGCCCCCCGAAGGTGGTCAGGGTGGTGAGCAGGATCGGGCGGAAGCGCTGGATGCCGGCGGAGACGACGGCGTCGTGCGCGTTGTCGTGGTCGGCGCGCCGCTCGTTGGCGAAGCTGATCAAGACCAGCGCATCGTTCACCACGACGCCCGAGAGCGCCAGCATGCCGATGATGCCGATCATGGTCATGGAATAGCCCAGCAGCAGGTGGCCGATCACGGCGCCGATGACCCCGAACGGAATGGAGATCATCACGATCAGCGGCTGGGAATAGCTGCGGAACGGGATGGCCAGCAGGGCGTAGATGCAGAGCAGGACGAGCGGAATCGTGACCTTCATGCTGCCGAAGCTTTCGCGCTGGTCGGCGGTGCGGCCTTCATAGCTGTAGTCCAGTCCCGGGAACCGGCCGGCCAGTTGGGGGAAATACCCGGAGTCGAGCTTGGCCATCACCTCGCCGGCCTTGGATTTCGGGCGGACGTCGGCGACGACGGTGATGGTGCGCATGCCGTTGCGGCGGTTGATGGTGGTGTAGGACTTGCCGACGTCGATGTCGACCACATCGGACAGCATCACCTCGCCGCCGTCGGGCGTGCGCAGGATAAAGTTTTCGAAGCGGTGCATTTTCGTGCGCTCTTGCTTGGGCAGGCGCACCTTGACCTTCACCTCGTTTCGGCCGCGCTGCTGGCGCAGCACCTCGGTGCCCTCGAAGGCGGCGCGGACCTGGCGGCCGACATCGCTGGCCGAAAGGCCGAGGCTGATGGCCTCGGGCTTCAGGGTGAAGTCGAACTGGGTCTTGCCTTCCTGCACGCCGTCGTCGACATCCTGCACGAGCGGATAGTTCTCGAGTTCGGCGGCGAGGGTGCGCGCGGCACTTTCGAGGGTGCGGATATTCTGGTGGCGCAACTCGATTTCGAGCGCGGGGCCGCGGCCGGGGCCGCCCTCGTCGGAGGCGTAGCGCACGAAGCGGACGCCGGGCAGATCGCCGACCTTTTTGCGCCAGGCCTGGACGAAGGCTTCGGTGCCCATGATCTTGTCGCGGACTTCGGGGTCGGCCAGATAGACGCGCACCTGGCAGGTGTGCGCACCGCTGCGACCGACGTTGGCAAAGATGCCTTCGACCAGTTCCGGGTGTCCGGTTTCGGCCAGCACTTCCTGGGCGCCCTTGACCAGCTTGTCGGCCACGGCTTCCGTCTTTTCCACCGGCGAGCCGAACGGCAGGGTGGCCGAGGCCTGCGCATAGTCCGATTCCACCGTGGTGAACATCGAGAAGCCCATGCGCCCGCTGGCCCAATAGCCGCCGACGAGCATCAGAATGGCCATGGCCGCGGAGATGACGACATAGCGGTGGGACAGGCAGAAGTCGAGGAACGGGCCGTATTGGGTGCGCACCCACTCGCGGAACGCATGGCTGAACCGTTGCTGGAAGCGATGCAGCAGGCCAAACAGGCCGGTCGGTTCTTTCTTGCGGACGTGGCTGAGGTGCGAGGGCAGAATGTAGAGGCTCTCTACCCAGGAGATGAGGAACACCGAAATCACCACGACCGGCAGCATGCCCATGATCCGGCCCATGCTGCCCGGCATGACCATCAGCGGAACGAACGCAACGATGTTGGTCAGGATACTGAAGCCGACCGGGGAACAGACCTGGCGCGCGCCCAGGATCGATGCTTTGCTGCCTTCGAGTCCGTCCTGCAGGTTGTGGTAGACGTTTTCGCCAACCACGATCGCGTCGTCGACCACGATCCCGAGCGAGATGATGAAGGCAAACATGGTGATCATGTTGATGGAGAGCCCCGTCAAGGGCATGATCAGCATGGCCCCGAGAAACGAGATCGGAATCCCCATGGCCACCCAGATCGCCAGGCGGATTTCCAAGAAGAGGCCGAGCACGAACAATACGAGTGCCAGCCCCATGGCGCCATTGCGCAGCAGCAGGTCGGCGCGTTGGAAAAAGACTTCGGTCCGGTCGGACAGGATGTCGATCCCGATGCCCTCGGGCAGCTGTTCCTTGATTTGCGGCAGCAGTTCGTTGACCGCCTCGGAGACCTGGGAGGGGGTCTGGTCGCCGACGCGGTAGATTTCCAGCATGATGGAGGGTTTGCCGTTGTAGTTTGCAAA
>NZ_JBFJYW010000189.1:0-7846 GCF_041622395.1 Pontiella sp.
ACGGATAAGCGAAAGCACCCGTTGGTTTCCTGGCAATCGCCGCGCACTTGCCGGGCATCGGCCAAGGTCGGCGATTCGAGCAGGATTTCGCCATCGAGCTCATAGCGGTCGTAGAACCCCCAGAACAGCACCGTGACCGCCAGCAACAGAATGGCGGGCAGCCGCATTTTCAGTTTTACGCACGACGGGCTCATGCGGCGAAAAGATAGCAGGCCGAGCGGATTTTACGAATCCAAAGTGGAAGGGTCGTCCGGCGGGCGAACGGCGCGCCGCGAAGCGCGTCTGTGCTTACGCAAGATTACCCACGCGCGGCTATTCCAGACGACGGCGAAGAGGGGCATGGCCACGAGTATGCCGTAGGCGTTGCAGAGCATGTCGTCCACATCGACCGTGCGGTCGGGCGTGAGATGCTGCAAGGCCTCGGTGCAAAGGCCGAAAAGAAAGAGATCGCCCGCGACCTTGCCGTAGTAGCGGGCCGGATGCTGCCCTTCGAGCGCGGCGGAGAACAGCACCCAGAAAGCCAGCGAACCGAAAAGTGCGAAATGGCCGAACGACCGCCCGATGGTTTGTTCGATGTGCCGGGCAACGCCGAAGCCCGCTTGGACATAGGCCGTGCTGCGCGCCGCTTCCCCGTTTTCGCCCAACGCCCGCCGGATCTTGCCCGGCGCAACCTGCAGCCAGTGATTGGGCAACAGCACGCCGACGACGATCACCAGGGCGTTCAGCAAAATCAGATGGCGCAGCCGGCGCGTATTCAGCCGGCCGATGAAATAGTAGGCGGCACCGATGCCCAGCCAGGCCACGGCGAAGGCCCCGCGAATCCATGGCAGCGAAGCGCGGAACGCGATGGGTACGGCCCGGATCGAGTCGAACCAAACCGTGCCCTCTTCGCCAAACGACTGCAAGGTCACTTCGAGTTTCCGGGTCCACCGACTCACGGAATAGTCGTTCTGGTAATAGGTCCAGCCGAAGCTACCGTCCCCGATCAGCTGGCGTTGGCCCCCATTCAACCGCCCGCCCGTATCGCGGCGCTGGATCAACGAGAGCCAGGCGCTGCCGCCCGGATTCTCCGCGCGGATACGTCCGCCCAAACGGATCATTTCGGGAGCGGCCCCGTCGGGAAGAACGAACTGTACGCACGGGGCGATTCCGCCCGGCGCCATGCGGAGCTCGAAGACGGAGCCGGTTTCGGAACAGTCGCCTTCGACCACCGCGGCCGCGGCCAACGTCGGCGAATCGAGCAACGCCGGGCCCGCCGGTGCGCAGGGATCGAAGTTGGGCCAGAAAATCAACGTGGCTGCCAGCATCAGGAGTGCAGGCAGCCGCGTCATCAGTTTTCCAGCCCATTCGTTCATACGGGGGAACGATAGCACCCGCCCGCGGAATTAAGAACCCAGAAGCACGAATTAAGCATGAGCGGCCCGCGCCGCGCGGGCCCCGTCCTTCATCGCTCTTCTTCCACCTTGACCTTGTGGCGGAAGACGTGGTGGATGAACCAGCTGTAGCCCAGCACGACCGGCATGCCGATCAGGGCAATGACGAGCATCGAGGTTAGCGTGAGCTGCGAAGAGGAGGAGTTGAAAACGGTGAGTCCCCACTCGGGGTTGTTGGTGCACGGAACCATGTAGGGGAACAAGGCCGACGCCACGGCCAGCATGACGCAGGCAATGGTGAGGCAGGATGTGATGAACGCCGGTTTTGCCTTTGCCTTTTTGTTCAAGGCAAAGACGACCGCATTGCTCACCAGCGCCAAAATGACCAGCACCAGCGGAATGGCCTTGATGCCATGGATGCAGCTTTTGATGCCGTAGCCGACGGCCACCATGAACAGCAGCAGGAATACATACCAGGTTTTCTCGGCCCACTTGCGCGCTTTCAGCGCAACTTCGCCATCGAGCTTCATCGAGATGTAAAGCGCGCCATGCAGGGCAAACATCGACAGGCCGACCAACCCGCAAACCAGCGCAAAGGGATTGAGCAGCGCAAAGAACCCGCCCGTGTAGTCGCCAACGGCACTGAGCTCCAGGCCGCGCAGGATGTTGCCGATCGCCACGCCGTAGAGGGTGGACGGCAGAATGCTGCCGAATGCGAAGGCGAAGTCCCACGCCCGGGTCCAGCCGGGGCTGTCGACCTTGTTGCGGAACTCGATGGCCACCGCGCGGAAGATCAGCCCGAGCAACACCAGCATCATGGCCAGGTAGAGGCCGCTGAACACCGTGGCATAAACCGGCGGAAACGCCGCGAACAAGGCGCCGCCGGCCGTCAACAGCCAAACTTCGTTACCGTCCCAGAAGGGCTCGATGGACTCGATGAACGCGGAGCGCTCGCTCTTCTTCTTGGCGAACAGATGCCAGAAGCCGACGCCGAGATCGAAGCCGTCGAGGATGGCGTAGCCGATAACGAGAACACCAACGAGCAGGAACCAGACAACTTGCAGGGTTTCCATTACTTCACCTCCGCTTCGAGGGTTTCAAGGGCATCGGGGCCTTTGTGGAACTGGCGCTTCAACAGGAAGATCCAGAGGCCGAACAGCAACGCATAGATCAACGAGAACATGATGATCGAAGCCAGGATTTGACCGGCCGGAACCGAGATGGAAACGGCGTGCTCGGTGCGGAGCAGGTTGTAGACGACCCACGGCTGGCGGCCGACTTCCGCCGCCATCCAGCCCACTTCGTTGGCCAAAAACGGGATGGGCACCGTCAGCGCGCAAAGGCGCAGGTAGAGCCGATGGTCGAGCAGCTTTTTATTCAGCCAGAAGATGACGCCGATAAACGCGATGAACGCCATCCACATGCC
The DNA here is from genome assembly GCF_041622395.1 of Pontiella sp. Lineage (NCBI taxonomy): Bacteria > Pseudomonadati > Kiritimatiellota > Kiritimatiellia > Kiritimatiellales > Pontiellaceae > Pontiella > Pontiella sp. The sequence goes on from NZ_JBFJYW010000189.1 coordinate 2,800, forward strand.
CATGTAGAACATCAGGTGGAACGACCAGAACGACATGGCCACGGGCGGGCGGTCTTCCGGGGGAAATTCCTTCAGGCCCGGAACTTCGGTATCGAACTTGCCACCGATCATGAGACTGACCATGCCGGGAATCTGGATGGCAAACCGATTGCGCTCCGCTTCCTGGTCCGGCCAACCGAACAGCATCAGCGGTGCATGGGTCTGCGTCTCCCAGATCCCCTCGAACGCCGCCAGCTTGGCCGGTTGCGTCTCGGCCACCTGGTGCCCGTGCTTGTGGCCGACGATCATCGTGAGCATGATGACGGCAAAACACGGAACGATCGCCGTGCGCATCGACGTGCGGAAAAACTCGGTGTTGCGGTCCTTGAGCACCTGCCAGGCGGAGGTGCCGAGAATGAAGAAGACGCCGACGGTCAGCGCGCCCGTGATGACGTGCGAGTAGCGCGGCAACGTGGACGGATTGAAGACCGCCTCCCAGAAGTTGGTCAGCACCGCCTTTTGCACCTCCACGCCGTTGACCATTTCGGTCACCAGTTCAAAGCCGGCGGGCGTCTGCTGCCAGGAGTTGGCCACCACGATCCAGAAGGCCGACATCGTCGCGCCGAACGCGACCATCAGACTCGAAAACCAATACATCTTTTGCGAAACCTTCTTTCGGCCGTAGAGCAGGATGCCGAGGAAGCTGGATTCGAGGAAGAAGGCGAAGATTCCCTCGGCCGCCAGCGGCGCCCCGAAGATATCGCCCACGAAGCGGGAATAGTTCGCCCAGTTGGTGCCGAACTGGAACTCCATCGTGATCCCCGTCGCCACGCCGATCACGAAGGTGATGGCAAACACCTTGGTCCAAAACTGCGCCAGCTGGCGGAAGACGACCGATTCGTTTTCCTGGTAGCGCGTGTTGTACATGAAAATCATCCAACCCAGGCCAATCGTCAGCGGCGGGAAGATATAGTGGAAACTAATCGTCAAAGCGAATTGTAAACGTGCGAGCAAGACCGCATCCATGATTTGCTACTCCCTGTTCTGTTGCCGGCTAAAACATGCACTCGACTGTGCATGAATCGATGGCCCCATGGATACACCGCCCAAATAGGCAATTCAATACCAATTTATCGAATAGTTGGAAAAGCGGACGGGTTGCCGCCGCCGGTCAAAGCGAAGAGCCCCGCCAGTGCAACTTTTGGGCGAGGACGGAAAAATAGCTGTGCCCGGGCAGCTGCAGGAACCGGACGGAATGGGGACTGCGGCGGATTTCGATTCGACCGCCCTGCTCGACCCGATACTCGTCCTGGCCGTCGATCGACAGGATCAGCTCCTTGGCGGCGTTGGCCACCTCGACCTCGATCAGGCTGCTGTCGGGCACCACGAGCGGCCGCGAACTCAGCGTGTGCGGGCAAATGACATTGATGCCGAAACCGCCGATGCCCGGATGCAGGATCGGCCCGCCGGCGGACAGCGAATGGCCCGTACTGCCGGTCGGCGTCGAAACCAGCATCCCGTCGCACATGAAGGATCCGACCGCCTCGCCATCGATCGACAGCATGAGCGTGACGATGCGCGACGACCCGCCCCACCCCAGCACCACGTCGTTGAGCGCATGTTCCTCGCCGACCCGGGAACCGTTTTGGAAAATGCGGCATTCGGCCACGTCGCGCTCGGAAACCTTGAAGGTGTGGGTTGCAATGGCTTCCAGGGCCGCCGGGATTTCCGTGTCGCTGACGCTGGTCAGGAACCCGAGACTGCCGAGATTGATGCCCATGATCGGCACTGCGGAGCCATGGATGGCGCGCGCGGTATAGAGCACCGTGCCATCGCCGCCCATCGCCAACACCACGTCCACCTTCCGGCCGAACTCCGCGATGGGCAACCACTCGGCGCCGAGCGTTTCGGCCATCGTGGCATCTTCGGCAAACAGCTCAAAACCATGGCGCTCCGCCTCCCGACGCAACGCCCCCAGAATGTGGTTTGCGCGCGGACGTTTGGTATTCACAATGACCCCGATCTTTTTCATGTCGGGCACTATAGATGGCATTCCCGGGCTTTCCAAGGATGGGAAAACCTATTTTTCCCGTAAGGTTCGCGGCCTCCCGCACGAACAAGGGGAAACGTGGAGACGACGCGATGAAAAAGCACAACATATTACTAACCGGAGCAACGGGATACGTTGGTGGGAAATTGCTGAAACGGCTCGAAAGCCAAGGGCACCAGGTCAACTGCCTGGTGCGAACCCCGTCGAAAATGGGCCACACCGGCCGGCTCACCAACGTCTTCGAAGGCGATGCCATGGTACGCTCCACCCTGTGGAAGCCGCTGGCGGGGGTCGATACCGCGTACTATCTGATCCATGCGCTCGGGGAAAGCCACGACTTCGAAAGCAAGGAGATCCAAGCGGCGGAAAATTTCGCTTCGATGGCCCGGGCGGCCGGAGTCCAACGGATCATCTACATCGGGGCACTCGGGAATGAACGCGACGGATTGTCGCCCCACCTGCAAAGCCGGCAGAATGTCGGCCATACCCTGCGCGAATCCTGCATCCCGATCCTCGAACTGCGCGCCTCGATCATACTGGGCGATGGCAGCCTGTCGTTCAACCTCATCCGGGATCTGACCGAACATCTCCCCGTCATGGTGATGCCGCGCTGGGTCGCCTCCAAGTCGCAACCCATCGGCATCAACGACGTGCTGGATTATCTGGTCGAGGCCCTCGATGTTGAAATCGCGCACAATGAAATCGTGGAGATCGGCGGGGCCGACCAAATGTCGTATGGCGACTTGATGCGGGAGTATGCAAAACAGCGCGGGATCAGGCGGCTGATGCTTCCCGTACCCGTGCTTTCGCCCTGGCTCAGCAGCCACTGGATTTCGTTGTTTTCCGACATCGACGCCACGATTGGGCGGAAGCTGATCGAAGGCATCCGCAGCCCGACCGTCGTCGAATCGATTCGGGCAAAGGAACTTTTCCCCGACATTGAGCCGATCGGCGCCGCCGATGCGATTCGCCGGGCCCTTAAGGCTTCTTCAGCCCACCGTGTTGGGGAACCCGTGAACCTGGAAGCAGAACATGTACACGCTGCATAGGCAAACCACCGTCCGCACCTCGCTCGATACGGCGTGGGATTTCATCCGCAATCCGGCCAACCTCAACCGGATTACGCCGGAAGACATGGCCTTCGAAATCATGACCGACCTCCCGCAAGAGATGTACGACGGGATGCTGGTGGAATACCGCGTAAAGATACCGCTGATGGGGAGGCGGCCTTGGCTGAGCGAACTCAAGTACATTGTGCCGCAGCGCTCGTTTGTGGATGAGCAAAAGATCGGCCCCTACAAACTGTGGTATCACTACCATCTGATCGAGGCGGTCGAAGGCGGCGTTCGCTTTACCGACCACATTTGCTACGAAGTCCCGTTCGGTTGTATCGGGCGGGCCGTTCACGGGTTCTTTATCCGGAAAACCCTCGACCGCATCTTCGACTACCGCGAAATGAAACTGCGCCAATTGCTGCAGGCGGATTCGTAAAGCGCGGACGGTTCGCGAACGCGGCGTACCGGCATGCTTTTTCAAGGTGGATATTTTCAGGCCATTCAATTGCCAAGGGCAAACTTCGGCTATAAACTATCCGCATGAACAAAAAAGAATTAAGCAACCCGGAGAGCTGGGTAAACGAACATGGAGACTATCTTTTCCAGTTTGCGTTTGTTCGGCTTCGCAACCGGGCGGCGGCCGAGGACGCCGTGCAGGAGACCTTCCTGGCCGGGATCCGGGCGCTGGATCGCTACGACGGGAAAACCCCCGTACGCTATTGGTTGCGCGGCATACTCCGCCACAAGGTGGTGGACTACATCCGCAAGGCCTCGCGCGAGATTGCCACGGACGACACCGAAGGAGCGGACATCCTCGACAGTTTCAAGTTCAAGGCGTTCGGCATCGCCAACCAGCACCCCGCTCCGTGGAAATTCGATCCAAAACACGCCTACGAGCAGAAGGAATTCTGGGAAGTGTTTTACGACTGCATGTCCAAACTCAAGGGCAACGCGGGGCTGGCCTTCACCCTCCGCGAGCTCGAAGGCATGTCGACCGAAGACATTTGTAAGGAACTCCACCTCAAGCCGAACAATCTGTGGGTCATCCTTCATCGGGCGCGGACGCAGCTGAAAGCCTGCCTGGAAGCGAATTGGACCCGGGACTGACGGAGATTTTCAAATGATCGCATGCAAACAAGTGGCCAAAGCCCTGGCAAACCATCGCTACTACGAACTGCCCTGGTGGCGCCGGATTCCGATGTTCATACACATCAGGCTTTGCGTCATGTGCGGCAAATACCACCGGCAGGTCGTCGATATGCAGAAAGGCGTTCACGATTATCTGCAGCACGAAGAGGCGGGCGAGGTGGAAGCCCACCTGCATCTTTCCGAAGCCGCAAAAAAACGGATCGAGCAAGCACTCGAGCAAAAACAATGAAAACACCCACCGACAGCACGGCACCCCAAAAAACGTCGCTCAGCATTCCGCTGCTTTTCATGCACGTCTGCTGCGCCGGTGTATTCTTTGTTCCGGGCGGCTGGCCGGCCTTCGCCATTTTCGCCCTGATGTATGTCTTGCACGTCTTCGCGTTGACGGCGGGATACCACCGCTACTTTTCGCACAAGAGCTTCAAGACCAGCCGCGCGTTCCAATTCCTGCTCGCCGTGCTCGGAACCACCGCGGCGCAGCGCGACCCGCTCTGGTGGGCGAGCCACCACCGCATGCACCACCAGACGTCCGACACCGAGGCAGACGTGCATTCCCCGCGCCACCACGGTTTCTGGTGGGCGCACATCGGCTGGGTGATGAAAAGGGAGCTCGCCCAAACCGACTTCAGCCGCGTGAAGGATTTCGCGAAATACCCGGAGTTGCTCTGGCTGAACAAGCATCCCTACGCCCCGGCGTTCCTGCTGGCGGTTTCGTTGCTCGGCCTCGGGTCGCTGATCCATTGGGCCAGACCCGGCTGGGGCGTGACGGGCTGGCAGTTCGCCTTCTACGGTTTCTTCCTGAGCACGGTGGCGG
>NZ_JBFJYW010000190.1:0-7835 GCF_041622395.1 Pontiella sp.
ACGACGACGACCTCCCCGACCTGCTGATCGTCGACGGCGGCCGCGGCCAGCTGGGCGTCGCCCGCCGCGCCCTCGACGACCTCGGTCTGGCCGACGACCTCGCCCTCGCCGGTCTCGCCAAGGGCCGCCTCCGCGGCGTCGGCGACGCCCGCACCCGCACCGCCGAGCGCCTCTTCGTACCCGGTTCGAAGGACCCGATCCCGCTGCCCGAGGGCGCGCCCGAGACCCTGCTCGTGGCCCACCTCCGCGACGAGGCCCACCGCTTCGCGATCAGCTACCACCGCACCGTCCGCGGCAGCCACCGCAGCGCACTCGACCGCATCGACGGCATCGGACCCGAGCGCCGCCGCCGCCTGCTGCGCACCTTCGGCTCCCTCACCGGCGTGCGCGAGGCCAGCCTCGACGACCTCTACGCGGTGCCGGGGCTGCCGAAGGCGGTGGCGCGGCGGGTGTACGCCTCGTTGCGAGAAGGACGAGAAGGGCGCCAAGGAGGCCAAGGGCGCCAGGCAGAAACCGCCAAGAACGCCAAGGTGACGCCAAGGCGCCAAGACAGAACCGGAAACAGAACCGCAAACAGAAACAGAAACAGAAACGGGTAGGAGCCTCGGTGGGCCCGTGGCCCGTGGCCCGTGGCCCGTGGCCCGTGGTCCGGAGTGCCCGCGCGCGTGCCCGCGCGCGTGCCCGAACCGTGCCCGCCGCTCGCTCTCCTACTCACCCACGGGGATGAAAGCGTTTGTGGGTGTCGCGCAGGCGGCGGGTGTCGACGTGGGTGTAGATCTGGGTGGTGGAGAGCGAGGCGTGGCCGAGGAGTTCCTGGACGCTGCGCAGGTCGGCCCCGGCGTCGAGCAAATGGGTTGCGAAGCTGTGGCGCAGGCTGTGCGGCGTCAGCTCGGCGTTCAAATGGCAGAAGAGCACGTATTTCTTCATCATGCGCTCGATGGAGCGCGCGGAGATCGGCCCGCCGCCCTTGTTGAGGAATACCGGGCTACGGACATCGCGCTTGCCTTCGAGCAACCACACGTTTTCGCGCAGCTCCAGGTTTTTCCTCAGCGCCCGCTCGGCGGGGGACCCCAGCGGGCAGAGCCGCTCCTTTTTGCCCTTGCCGCGCACGCGCGCCACGCCGGAGAGCAGGTCGATGCGCTCCTCCGGCAGCGTTACCAACTCGTTGATGCGCATGCCGGTCGAATAGAGCATTTCCAAGATGGCGGCATCGCGCGCTACCATGTATTCGCGCCACAGCTTGATCTTCGGATTGCTGGACGGGAGTTGCTGGTGATCGAAGTTCGCCGGGGCATCGAGCAACCGGACCACCTCCGCGGTCGAGAGGATCTGCGGCAGATAATTCCCCTTTTTCGGCAGGCTCAGCCCGCTGAACGGATTCTGCTCCACATATTCCTCGCGCAGCAGAAATTTATAGAACGAGCGCAACGCCGAAAGCTTGCGGCCCGTCGTGGTCGGCGCCATTTCCAGCTTCTGGAAAAAGACGAGGAACTTGCGGGCGGCAAAGCGGTCGGCATCGGCCCACTTATACGGCGGGCGGGCCTCCTCGCCCCACACCACCTCGCAATACTGCCGGATATCGATCAGATAGTTGCTGACCGTGTGTTCGGAGGCATTCTTCTCGCCTTCGAGATACTGCACAAAATGCGTTACGCACGGATCGTTCATGAATCGTTTTTTGCACTCCGTTGCCCAGCCATCATATCCCCTCTCCTATCGATTCGTCCTACCGGGACCAATTTCACCACCCGCCAAGCTAGAGGGCACAGAGCCAACGAGGACTGTAAATGCCCTGTTTCTCCGAGCCTCTGCACTACGATCCGGCGACTTTTTGCTTTTCTGGAAACTTTTTCAAACACCAAGATCGCAACGTGCGAAAAGCAAACAATTTCCATCTTTGCGACCTTTGCGTTCTTCTGTTGGCGATATTCCGTATATCCGATCTGTTCCTTGGTTCTCATTTTGGTTGCGGCTTAGTCGCGCCCGGAACTCTGTGGCAAAAAAAATCCGTCGTCAACATAATGGGATTTGAATAGCGCGGAACTATGGCGGCTTCCCAGCAGAAGAGTTGACCAATTAATTTATGACAACACCATTCGGCGCGGTTTATATCGATTCGGCAGACAAATATCCGGATTATTGCCACGAGAGAACGCAAGGACACCAAAGGTTCATTCCACAGGATGTCGGGTGCTTTTTGTGATCTTTGCGCTCTTTTGTGGCTAACGATCTCCCGCAGGGAATTCACTATATTTAACCGCCGGAACAATAGAATCATTTTATTCTAATCGTTGTCCGGGTCGTCCGGAAGGATGAGGTGCAGAATGAGGTTGGCGACCATACCGACCAGCGCGGAGAGACCAATGCCTTCGAGCGTCACGTTGCCGATCGAAAACTTCACGCCCCCGAGTCCGCAAACGAGGATCAACGCCACGATGATCAGGTTGCGGCTCCGGTTGAAATTGAGCTGCGCGTTGGAGATTGTGCGGATACCGACCGAGGCGATCATCCCGAACAGGATAAAGCTGACCCCGCCCATCACGGCCACCGGGATCGTACGGAGGAAAGCGCCGACCGGGCTGAAAATACCCAGAAGAATCGCAACGGCGGCGGCGATGCGGATGACCGCCGGGTTATAGTTTTTGGTTACGGCCAGCACGCCCGTGTTTTCGGAATAGGTTGTGTTCGGCGGTCCCCCGATCAGGCCGGAAAACATCGTGGCCAAGCCGTCGCCCAGCAGAGTGCGGTGCAGGCCGGGCTTCTCGAAGAAATCCTTGCCCACCACCGCGCCGTTGGTGGTGATGTCGCCGATATGTTCCATCACCGAAACAATCGCAATCGGCATGATGGCCAGAATGGCGCCGATCTCGAATTTCGGGAAGGTAAAGTTGCCGGCACCGATGAACAGGCCCGACTGGTTGCCGATCGCGGAATAGTCCACCCGTCCCAGTGCCGCCGCCACCGCATAGCCAACAAAGATCCCGATCAAAATCGGCACCAACCGGAAGAACCCCTTCATGAAACAGGATACCGCGATGATCGTAAGAATCGCCACCCCCGAGAGCAGCCAGTCGGACGACGCCATGCCCACGCCGATCGGCGCCAGCGAAAGCCCGATCACCATAATCACCGGGCCCGTCACCACGGCGGGAAACAGGCGTTTCATGATCTTCACGCCGCCGAGCTTCACGATCAGCGACATGACCAAATAGACCAGGCCTGCGCAAATCACGCCGCCAAGCGCCTGCGGCAATCCGCTGCCGTCCTCTCCGGCCACGGCCTTGATCGCACCAATGAAGGCAAAACTCGATCCCAGGAAAACGGGAACCATCCCGCCCGTCACGCCATGAAAAATAAAGGTCCCAATGCCCGCTGCCAACAGCGCCACGCTGGGGTCCATCCCCGTCAGCGTCGGCATCAGCACCGTCGCCCCGAACATGGCAAACACATGCTGGATCCCCAGCAGCAATTTCTTGTGTACTCCGAAACCGTCCATCTCTTCACCTCTCGATAATTTGGGGGCAGAGTATGCCGAACCCGACGCATAAAAAAAGCAATCTCGACCGCAAATCAACACGGAGTGGGGCTTGACGCAAACAGCCACTTCTAAGAACCTCCCCTGCTTAATAAAACAACGCAGGAAACCCCATTCATGACAACCGAAACCCCCTTGTTCGACCCCGTACCGCTCGCCTCGAAAGACCTCGGCATATCGCCCCGGCAGGTGGCCGCCGTGGCCAAGCTGTTCGCCGAAGGCAACACCGTCCCGTTCATTGCCCGCTACCGCAAGGAGGCGCACGGCAACCTCGACGAGGTCCAGATCACCGACATCCAGGAAAAACTGGCCTACTACAACACGCTCGAATCCCGCCGCCAAACCATTCTCAAATCGATCGACGAACAGGGCAAGCTGACCGACGACCTGCGGTTGAAGATCGAGGAGTGCCAATCCAAAACCACGCTCGAAGACCTCTACCTCCCCTACAAGCCCAAGCGCCGCACCCGCGCCATGATCGCCAAGGAAAAAGGCCTCGAACCGCTGGCGGAGCTGATCCTGACCCAGACCGCTTCCGGCAACCTCGAAGCCGAGGCCGCCCTCTTCATCAACGCCGAAAAGGAAGTGGCCACGGTCGAAGAGGCCTTGGCTGGCGCCCGCGACATCATCGCCGAGCAGATCGCCGAAAAGGCCGAAGTGCGCGCCCTGATCCGCGACGCCTATTTCAAGACGGGCACCATCGCCTCCTCCCCGGCCATCGCCTCCGAAAAGGATGAAGACTCCAAGTACAAGGATTACTTCGATTTCTCGCAACCGATCGACGCCATCCCCTCGCACCGCTACCTTGCGATCCGCCGCGGCGAGACCGAAGGCGTGTTGCGCCGCAAGTTGATCATCGATGCCGACCCGCAAATCGATCGCATGAAACAGATCGTTGCGGCCAACCCGGCATCGCCCTTCTTCGGCGAACTCGAAAAGGCGATCCTCGATGCCTACAAACGCCTGCTGACCACCAGCGTCGAGATCGACGTCTCCGTTGAAATGAAGATGAAGGCCGACCGCTCCGCCGTCGAAATTTTTGCCAAGAACCTGCGCAGCCTGCTGCTGGCCGCGCCCTATGGCGAAAAAAACGTGATCGGCATCGACCCCGGCCTGCGGACGGGCTGCAAATGCGTCGCGCTCGACTCCACCGGAAAATATCTCGACACCATCACCATCTATCTCGAACAGAGCGCGGAAAAGGAAAGGCAGGCCAAGATCAAACTTTCCGAATTCATCGAGAAGCACCAGCCACAGGCCATCGCCGTCGGCAACGGAACCGCCGGGCGCGAAACCGAGGCCTTCACGAAATCGTTGCTCGCCGAGATGAAGAAAAAGATCGGCGTCGTCTCCGTCAGCGAAGCGGGCGCATCGGTCTATAGCGCCTCGCCGATCGCGCGCGAAGAATTCCCGGACCTCGACCTGACCATCCGCGGCGCCATCTCCATTGCTCGTCGCCTGCAGGATCCGCTGGCCGAACTGGTGAAGGTCGACCCCAAGTCCATCGGCGTCGGCCAATACCAGCACGACGTCTACCAGCAACTGCTCAAGGACAAGCTCGACGAAGTGGTGGTCAGCTGCGTGAACCACGTCGGCGTGGAACTCAATACCGCCAGCGCGCCCCTGCTCTCGCGCGTCGCGGGCATCGGCGACAGCCTCGCCAAGAAGATCGTCGACTACCGCAACGAACACGGCGCCTTCAAAAGCCGCAAGGAGTTGCTCGCGGTTGCAGGCCTGGGCCCGCGCGCCTTCGAACAGGCCGCCGGCTTCCTGCGCGTCCGCGGCGGCACCAACCCGCTCGACGCCTCGGCCGTCCACCCCGAACGCTACAAGCTCGTCGAGCAGATCGCCGCCGACTTGGGCGAGCCGCTCGAAAAACTCGTCGGCAACGTCGAGATCGTCAAGCAGATCAAGATTTCGAACTATGTCTCCGACGACGTCGGCGAGCTGACGCTCAAGGACATCATCGACGAATTGAACAAGCCCGGCCGCGATCCGCGCGAACAGTTCGAGGAAGTCGGCTTCCGCGAAGACGTCATGACCATGAACGACCTCAAGGAAGGCATGGAACTCAAGGGCATCGTCACCAACGTCACCGCCTTCGGGGCGTTCGTCGACATCGGCGTGCACCAAGACGGATTGGTCCATATTTCGCAACTCTCCGACCGGTTTGTGAAAGACCCCGCCGACGTCGTGCAGGCGGGCGACCGAATCGATGTCCACGTTTTGGAAGTCGATCTCAAGCGCAAGCGCATCTCGCTTTCCGCGAAGAAAAAGCAATCGGGGCAAAAGCCGCAGGCCAATCCCCCCCAAGGCCCGCGTAGCCCGAACAACAACCGCCCGCAACCCCCGCGTCGGGACAACCGCCCCGCCAAGCCAAAGGGATTCTCCAACAATCCCTTTGCGGATCTATAGCGCGGGCGGGATTAGGGCTCGACACCGGGCGGAATGATGACGCGCATCCGATAGTATCGGCCGAGCGCGAAATCAGCATCCTCGTGCTGCCCGGTGGCGCCCGTGCCGGCAAAGCCGCCGAGCAGTCGCCACGCGACGGGACTTAGCGAGTCGGTATATTCAATGATGTAGATTCGGCCGGGCGCGGTTGAACAGGAGATCAGCGCCCCCCCGCCGCCGGCGGCCGCCACGGAAAAGTTCAGATGCGAGGCGCTGTTGGTTGGGTTGGAACCCAGACGGAATTCATCGAGATTCGTATAGCCATCGTCGTCGAAATCGGCCGAGGCCACAACCCCGGTTTCCGACCCGAAGAATGCCATTTCCCAATCGTTCGGCATTTCGTCGCCGTCCGTGTCGGGTCTCGACTTCCACACAAAGGACGTGGTGCCGATGGCGGACTGCACCAGAACCCGATAGTAGCGTCCCGGGGTGCCGGAAGTGTCCTCATACCCCTCGACCAGCCCCGTTCCGTCCTGCACCTTGAGCAGCGTCCAGCTCGGAGCAAGCAGGGAATCGGCATACTCGAAGCGGTAGGTGCGCTTCGGTTGCGTCGAACAGGAAACCACGACCGTTGCGTCGACCGTAGGCTCGATGGTGAGGTTGAGTTGCGAAAACCGGTCGGTCGGATCGGTGCCGAGCACGAATTCCTGTTCGGCGGTATAGCCGTCGCCGTCGGTATCGGCCGTGGCCACCGCGCCGGTTTCGGAACCGTAGTATTCCAGCTCCCAATCGTTCGGCAGGTCGTCCCGATCGTTGTCGGCCACCCAGCTCCAGACGATGGTGGAATCGGGCTCGGTCAACGGAACCAAGCCGGTGGTTGCGGCAGTGCCCATCGCCGGAATGGACCCGCTTCCCGTCCACCCCTTCAAAACGTAGGTCGTGTTGGAAACCACCACGAGCGGATCAACCGAACAGGTCGCCGACGATCCCCACGCATAAATATGGAAGCCGGCGGATGGGTCCGGCGCCCCGACGAGCGAAACAATCGCCAAGGTGTAGTCGCGCGCATCCACCAACGTGACGGCCGTGCCGGAAACGGAAACCCCGGCATCGCGAACCGACCGGAAACCGCTGTAGATGTCGGCTTGCGACGGGAACTGGGAAAACCCGCTCCCGCAACGAATGAACTCGGCGCCATCGATCCAGCTTCCGCCGCGCTGCTGGCGGCCGCCATCGGCGACCTCTTCATCCCAGCACCATTCGGCCACGTTGCCGGCAACCTCGTAAAGGCCATACCCGTTGGGGGCAAACGTTCCGGGCGCGAAGGTATAGGGCCAATCCGGACCATGGTCGGGATGGAATCCGCGCGTGGTGCTCGTGTCGTAGGCGCACGTGGCGACGCTGAAATAGTTGGCTTCGTCGTACGTAATTTGGTTCCCCCAGAAAAAGCGGGTGGAAGCGCCGGCTCGCGCGGCATATTCCCACTCTTCGCCCGTCGGCAGGCGGTAGCCGGTTGCGTTGATGTCCAGATCGGGAATTTGGCGGCCGCTTTTAAAGGGGTCCCCGCCCACGGTGTAGCACGGCTCCAGCCCTTCCAGCTCGCTGCGGGCGTTGCACCACTTGACGCAGTCGTACCAGTTTACCGTCGTTACCGGATGGCTGTTCGTAATCCCGGCCCCGGGATTGTCGAAAGCATATCCGTTGGTCACGGCCCAGTCGTAGACGAGATCCCAGACCCTCTTGGTGGTTTCGGTTTCGTCCACATACAGGCTGGATTCCATGGTCAGACTGTAGGCCCCGAAATCCGGATCGGTGCCGTCTGCGGTCCCCGCCGGCACCACCACCATGCCCGCCACCGGAATCGGCGTCGTGCTCTCTCCGTCGTCGGCCAGTACGATGAACTTGA
>NZ_JBFJYW010000191.1:0-7805 GCF_041622395.1 Pontiella sp.
AGCTTGCGAATCCTGCCCGCCGATCAATGCACCGCCCCCCGTTCCCCCAGCACGTTGTAGGGTGGGCATGGTTGAGCTTGCGAAACCTGCCCGCCGAACCCCGCACCGCCCCATTCCGCCGGACGGCTGAAAGGCATCGTGCCTCAGCCGTTTCAGCCCTACAAACCAGCACGTTGTAGGGCGGGCATGGTTGAGCTTGCAAATCCTGCCCGCCGATCCCCGCACCGCCCCATTCCGCCGGGCGGCTGAAAGGTTTCCTTCGTCAACCGTTTCAGCCCTACAACCAACTGGCATTGGACCGCGCAGCGGTCTAATGCGCTTTGCGCAGGTGCGAAGGCAGGATGCGCAACAGGTCGCGGTATTTGGCGACGGTGCGACGGGCTATCTTGATCCCCTGTTCTTCCAGGAGTTTGACGAGCTTGGCGTCGGAATAGGGTTTTTGCTTATCCTCGGCGCGGATGATATCGGACAGGGCGGCCTTGACGCTCTCGTTGGAAATCGCTTCCCCACTGGCGGTCATCACCCCGGGCTTGAAGAAATATTTCATGCTGAGCAACCCGCGCGGGGTCTGCATGTATTTTCCGGCGGTGGCCCGACTGATGGTGGTCTCGTGCACCTCCAGCAGCTCCGCAACGGTTTTCATGTTCAGCGGTTTGAGCCGAGACACCCCATGGTCGAAAAACTCGCGCTGGATACGGACGATCTCAACGGCGATCCGGTAGATGGTGTCCATGCGCTGATCGATGCTCTGGATAAACTGCTTGGATTTGGCGATCTTTTCCCGGATGTAGGTCTTCACCTCTTTGGAGGTATTCGGATCCTTGAGCATCGAGAGGTATTTCTGGCTGATGAAGAGGCGCGGATAGGGCTTCTTGTTCTGCGTGATGACGTATTCGCCATCCCGCTTCTCGACGATGATTTCGGGCGTGACGTACTCGATGCGATCTTCGGAAAAATTACGGCCGGGTTTCGGATCCAGCTTGGAGACGAGTTTGGCCAACTCCTTCACGCGATCAAGCGTCAACCCCATGGCGCGGGCAATATCCTCGTATTTATGGCGCCCGACCAGATCGAGATAGAGGTCAACCATTTGATATTCCTGCGTCTTCTCGCGCCCCTGCCGCTTGAGCTGGAGCAACAGACACTCGCGCAGGTCGCGCGCGCCCACCCCGGCGGGGTCGAAGTCGCGGACAGTGTCGAGAATCTTGTCCAGCGTCTCCGCCGGAAAGTTCGGCAGCGCCAGCAGGTCTTCGACATCGAGTTGCAGATAGCCGTCGTCATCGATATTCCCGATCACGATTTCGGCAATTTTCTTTTCGTAGTCGTTCAAGCCGGAGAGCGACAGCTGGTCGAGCAACTGGTCGTGCAACGAGGAGGATTCCGAAAGCGAATCCATCATGTATTGGTATTTTTCCTCGGCGTCGGTACCGCCGGAAACCTGGCCCCGATCTTGATAGGAATCAAACTCCTCGCCCAGGGCGGCCAGTTTCTCGAACTCGTTGTCGAATTGCTCGCTGTCGACGTCCTTGGTGCCCTGTTCGATTTCGATCTGGGCATCGGCCTGTTCCTCGGAAGCCTCGAGGGTTGGATTCTCGGAAAGCTCCTGCTTGATCATCTGCTGGAGATCGAGCAACGGCATTTGAAGAATTTCCAACGACTGGAAGAGATGCGGAGCAAGAACCTGCTGCATCTTCATTTCTTGGCTTAGAACTAGACCGGGATGTGCCATGTGCCAAAATGTACAGTTTAAGTTGCATATCTCAAGCCATGTTTAATCCTAGTTTGGGTTGCGCCGGCGGGCGGTTGCCCTCTTTTCCCGTAAAATATATTTTATTCCCGATGGCCTCGGGTATCATGCAAACCGTTTACAGGAGAATGTGTTTCATGAGTTTGGAAGTATGCGTATTGGCCAGCGGCAGTTCAGGCAACTCGATTTATGTGGCCTCGGCCAACACCCGGGTTTTGATCGATGCGGGCCTTAGCGCAAAGCAGGTCGCCCTACGGCTCGACCAGATCGGCGTGGTGCCCGAAAGCATCAACGGCATCTGCATCTCGCACGAGCATGGCGATCACATCGGCGGCATTCGCGTGCTGCAAAAGCGCCACGGAATTCCGGTTTATGCCAACGCGGGCACGCTCAACGGCATTATGCGCCAGCCCAAATCGAATGAAATCGCGACCAAGGTGTTCCAAACCGGGGCCGCATTCAAAATCGGCGACATTGCCATCGAGCCCTTCTCCGTGCCGCACGATGCCTACGAACCCGTCGGATTCCGCCTCAGGAACGCCGATACGTGCGTGGGAGTGGTGACGGACCTCGGCATGGCGACGGCGCTCGTACGCGACAAGCTGAGGGGTTGCAAGGCCATCGTCGTCGAGTCCAACCACGACGAGGACCTGCTGCGCGAAGCGCCGCGCCCCTGGCCGCTGAAACAGCGGATCCGGAGCCGGCAGGGCCATCTATCCAACATCG
The DNA here is from genome assembly GCF_041622395.1 of Pontiella sp. Taxonomy (NCBI): domain Bacteria; kingdom Pseudomonadati; phylum Kiritimatiellota; class Kiritimatiellia; order Kiritimatiellales; family Pontiellaceae; genus Pontiella; species Pontiella sp. The sequence continues at coordinate 2,474 of NZ_JBFJYW010000191.1, forward strand.
ACGCCGCGCGGCTGATCATCGAAAGCGCGACCGACGAGCTGGAGCACGTTTTTCTTGCCCACCTCAGCTCCGACTGCAACACCCCCGACACCGCCATGCGCACCGTCGCCTCGCAACTGCGGCTCGACGGCCTTGGCCACATCAAACTCGAAATCGCCCACGCCAACCGGATTTCAACCATTTGGCGGGCGAGCGCCCGGTGCCCCCTGCCGAACTGATTCCGCGTTCATCGACGGGACGATCGGCCGATCCCGGGCCGCTACCACGAAAAAACGCGCTCTTTCGGAGAAAGAAGCGCGTTCCACCATCGGGCGGCGAACCGCCTGCGATATAACCGGCCTAGAAGCGGTGCATCAGCTTGCCGCTGATGATGTAGGCATCGTAGTCCCGGCCAAACACCCCATCGAGGTCGATGCCGAATTCGGTGGTATCGTTGTCCCACTTGGAGAAGCGGATTCCGGTACCGATCTTGATCAGATCCTCTTCGCGGGCCTGGATCGCAGCGCTGAGGGCGTTGACGCCACCGTCCAGCACGTAGGTTTCATCCTCCATGTCGGCATTGAATTCATGCAACCAATGGGCGCGGACTTCCGGCTGGAATTCCAATTCCGTTCTGAAGCTTTCGATCTGCTTGACCATGGAGAGCGTTGCCCCCAGAGACAGGAGCTGCGACCAGTGGTCGTACGAGTCGAAGGACTTTTCGGGCATGCCGACGCTCGAGGTTTCGGTATAGGAACCGTGGCCATAGTAGGTCAGCAAGAACGAGGCTTCCGGAGTAAAGAGCAGCTTGTCGCTGAAAGCGGCCATGCCATACCCGCCGCCAAGGTACATGCCGAGCATGTTGGCTTTGTAGTCCCCTTCATACCCAAAGGAATCGACGCCGGTGACTTCCACGTCGCTGAACGAATAGTTGATATTGGCATCCATGTAGAACTGGTTGAGCATCGCGGAGAAATAACCGACGGCATGAACCGTATCGGCCGTGCCATCGAGTCCGGAATCGCCGTCAACGTCGGTGCGGGCATATCCGCCACCAATACCAAACATCATGTTTTCAAGACGTTTGTCGATCCCCATGATGCCACCGAAGCCCCGGGCATCGTAGCCGGCGAAATAATCGCTGCCGGCCGTGCTGCCGGTCGCCTGCTGGTCGAGGTCCGAAACATAACCGCGGCCCCACACCTGGTAAGTGGTGGGCACTTCGATTTTAGTATCCACGTTGGGCAGCATGCCGTGGACCTTGTCCACAAACGCGTCGTAATCGTCGCCCTTTTGCGTCGAGCTGGCCATGTAGGGCTTGCCCACCGTATCGGAGGGTTCGCCTTTGATGTTCGGCATCGGCGCATTGTCGGCCGCACGCCGCGCGGCTTGCTTCACGTCCCAGAAGGGCAGATGATCCCGGGTCCACATGACCGAGTCTTCATACCATTCCGCCGGTCCCTGCGCACCCATGGGAGCGACCGTGGAAGGGGTGCCCCAGTCCTGAAGGCGCAGATAAGAGCGGGTGCGGTCCTTGATCTGGTCGGCAAAGACCGACTGCAGGCTGATCATGGCATTGGCCATTTCCGGCGCGCGGCGATAGGTCGAGGTGGCCCCTTCCGAGAACTCCGCGGCGCTGGTCCAGTTGGTCTTGACGAATTGTCCCAGCTCCGGATTTGCGTCGATGTAGCGCTGCAGATCCTCGACAACCAAATCCAAGTCATCGTAATCCTCGTCCTCGAGCACCTTGATGAGACTCAACGTACCGTAGGTCGCATAGAGATTGATCAAGCCGCCGGACATGTTGGTGCTCAGCCCATTGATCCCGTCCATCCATTCCGGGTTGTCTGTAATCGAAAATTTAAGCGCGCTCAGGGAGCCGTAGTTCAACGTGCTACCCGACGCGAGCAGGAAACCATCCTCGAACAAGCTCGAATCAGTGACCGACCCGTCGTTAACCAGCGTCCAGTTCACATCGCCAATGGTAACGTTGTCGCCCGTGATCACCCCGGTGTCGATGCCCCCCAAGCCGTCTTCGGAGAACGTGGTCTTGATGTTGGCACCTTGACTCGCAACGAAATCCGTAGCCGTGACCGTTCCCAGGCCGACATCCAGCGTTCCGCCCTTCCGAACGGTCAGCTTTTGATCAACATTCAGCGACGCATCCGAATCCACCAGTTGATAGAGCTTCCCGTCGTTTACCGCCAAATCCGTCCCAAAAATATCCATCGAACCGCTGGAAATCGTGATGTCGTCAATCACCTGGGTACCATTGAACGACACATCGATCGCCCCGCCCGTCTGCTCGATCGTTGAAATCGCCGCACCGTTATCGAAAACATCCCGCGTGTTGTTTAAACCACGGGAAACGACGATGCTTGTGAGCCCCGCTTCGGTTGCGGAAACCGAGGCCGTTCCGGTTGCCCCAAAATTCAAGGAACCAATGGAAAGATCATCGTCCTCGCCATTGATCGTCAGATCCTTCGCGCCCGAGCCCGAAAGCAACATTTCATCGAACGTGCCCCCACTAATATCAACCGTATCATTGCCGCCAAACTTAACGTCGCCAAAGGACCCGCCCATGATGGTAACCGAGTTATTTCCGCCCACCGTGGACGTGAGCAACCCTTTGCTTCCGATAAAGGTTCCGTTGGTGATGGTTACCGTCGCATCCCGGATCTCCAGCGCGACACCTTGCACTCCAGTAACGCCATTCAGCGTGCCGGCGGCTCCGCCGGTAAACACGGCATCTCCGCCGATTGCCACGGTAAGACCGTTGTTAAAATAGGCCCCCCGACCAGCACTCACATTCCCCGTACCGGTGTCATCGTCGATGGTTCCGCCGGCACCGCCAGTATAGCTTCCTCCGATGATGGTGGCCGTACCCGAAACGCCGGCACCCTTACCGTAATAAACCAGACCATCGCCTCCTTTGGCAACAACCCCGGAGGAACCACTACTTTCCAAGGTTCCCCCCGCCCCACCGGTCACCGTGGCTCCATTCGCGACAATGGATACCGCGGTATTGGTAACCGTAATGCCGTTACCGCCCGAGATATTCAGCGAATTCGCCGTTCCAGAAGCAACCACATCACCGCCAGATCCACCGGTAATCTCGACGGACCCAAACTGAGCACTTCCAACATTAGATCCCGACAGAGATACAGCAGCCGCACCTTTGGCGAGCGAAGAACCTGATACACTCTTAACCGTGGCACTCCCGCCGGAACCGCCGATCGCAATCCCGTCCTTCAAATTCAACGTGCCACTGCTAATTAAGAAAGCGCTGCCGCCCGAAAGATAAAATTCAGAAGAAGCTGCGCTCGAAACCAAATTTCCTCCATCGCCCCCGATAACTAGGCCGTTTTCCATTACCGTGGCTTTGTCGAAGAGAAGCATGTTAACTGCACTGCCACCCCTTGCGACCAATGCCAGCGTTGAATTACTATAGAAATCATCTCCTCCGTCACCACCCTGGATCGCATCGGAAGCAACCGGCTGACTATCGATAACCAACAAATCCACGAGGTTGCAGAAAATGGCATCTCCTCCCGAAGAGAGCGTTCCTGTTCCATTGGAAGCAATCGACGTGCCTTTTCCTCCCGATATTTTGGAGCCGTTTATTTCAAACAAGCCCAAGCCTGAGGCATAAGCCCCTTGGCGCCCTGCGCCACCGACATATGTTCCCTCTTCGAGAATTAAAGCTCCTTGCTTGGAAGTAAATGCAGAAGCACTAATCTCGACACTGATGGCCCGCCCGAATGAATTCAAGCCCGTTCCAGGTACCGCTCCCGTAACCACGACACCTTCGTCGACCGAAACAACCGTGTTGGTGTACGCCCCCGGGCCGTTTTTAAACTGAATCAATCCATTAAAGGAATTTGTGACGATAACCGTTGTATTGGCCAGATTCTGCACACTCAAATAACCAAAGTCGTTGGGATTATCCGGGTCAATCGTGTAGATTTCGGTAGCCGTGCTCCAGTCAGCGGGGAGCCCGTTGGTTGTACCAAAAGCACCGTTGTATCCCAAACTATCGCCATCCCATTGATTGTCGGCGGAAAAAGCAAGGGTAGCGACTGAAACTAATGCGGCTAAAACTGTTAACTTATTCATTATTCCCCCTCGGAAAGATTGGATTATGTAACAACGTGGCAGGATTTCACAATGGGATGTACGGTGCAAGAATCAAGTGTGCAATTTCTTCGCCATTCAGCCCGCGACACACGGCCCGCATGGAGGGCCTGGGGCCTCACGAGAGACTTGAAGCCACCCTGGCTTCAAAAATCAACAGACCCCATAGATTCTTATAAATCCAGTGGCCAAACAAATGCCCCTTCGGTTGACGGACTACCGCACGGGAGCACCAAATGCTCTCACTGGCAGGCCGCTTGACATGCCCCAAAGGTGCAGAACAACCGATTACCCTGGCAGTTAATCTATCGATTCGGCAGATAAATTTGTGGATTATTGCCACGAGAGAACGAAAGGACACCAAAGGTTCGCTCCACAGGCTTTCGGGTGCTTTTTGCGCTCTTTTGTGGCTAACGATCTCCCGCATGGAATTCGCAATATTCAACCGCCGGAGCAATAGAAAAATAAATAGACCATACGTGAACAGATGCCCCCTGCCGCAAACAGACGGGGTATCTGTTTTTTGTAGGGCGTAAACGGTTGACGAAGGAGACCTTTCCGCCGCCCGGCTGAACGCGAAGCGAGACCGAGTGCCTGCAAGTCAACGCATCGTTGCCCAACCATTCCATCCCGACCAATTACACGCGGCAAGCAACGGGGCATTAGACCCAACGCTTCGCAATAAACACCGATTCCGCATTAGGCTCTTCCTCCGGCGGGTGAGCGGAACAAACTCCATATCCAAATTGAATATCCGTGTCCATCTGAGTTCATTAGTGGTTCCAGTCCCGACTTTATTTCTCTCAATTCAGATCCCACGTGTTTGCGACGGATTTTGCTACCACGGAGTTCGCAGAGGCGCAGAGAAGCCAGTGCTCCGTATTTCTTAATCGGTCGCACCGAGCAAACGTTCGCGAAAACAAAATTTCAACTTAACACCCGCTTCGCTAAAGGTCGCAAAGACAGCAAAGCCGATGCTGCGCGAACCTTGCGGCCTTCTGTTAAATCGGAAATGAGCAGCATCTCCTGTATCCGATGAAGCTTTTCCTGCGACCCATCCGAACCTTTGGGATGTTTAATGTACCAGTACACTGGAAGCCTTAAACTTTCGGATGATTTTCAACCACCCGCTTCGCAAGAGGCCACAGAGACAGAAGTGGCCTCGGTTTTTAAACCGGTCGACCGTCAGTTTAAGCTATGCCGCATAGGCTCCGGTTCC
>NZ_JBFJYW010000192.1:0-7695 GCF_041622395.1 Pontiella sp.
GATTCCTCGACGGCGAATAGACCGATGGGAGCCATTCGTACCATAATCAAACGCGATGGCCAACTGGTCTGGTACGACCGTAGCCGAATCACCAATGCCATCTTCAAAGCCGCCGCGGCTTCCAGCGGCGGCTTTAGCTTTGAGGAAGCCGAGCGCCTGGCGCTGTTGGTGGAGAAGCGTACGGCGGAGAGTTATGTCGAACTGATCCCGACGGTCGAGGATTTGCAGGACATCGTTGAAGCGGTGTTGATGGAAAACGGGCACATCAAGGCGGCGCGGGCCTACATCATCTACCGCCAAAAGCGCACGGAAATTCGCGAGGCGAAGCAGGGCGCGGTCGAGGCGACCGACAATATTCCCTACAAGCTGATCTACGAGGTCCTGCGCTGGAACATGGAGCATGGCTGCGAATCGATCGAGGGAATCAATCGGATCATTGAAGAAGGGAGCTATCCCGATTTGGTGATGGCGTGCGAGGAGCGCTATGCCAACGAATGCCGCGCGGCCGGCAAGCGCGTACTCGACCATGGCGACGGCGTGCGACTGGTTATTGTTGCCGGCCCCTCGTCGTCCGGAAAGACCACGACCACCATCAAGATGAAGCAGCAGCTGTCCCGGCATGGAAAAAAACTCAAGGCCTTCCATGTCGACAACTATTTCTTCGATCTCGAAGACCACCCGATGGACGAATTCGGCGACTATGACTACGAGACGCCGCAGGCCCTCGACATCGAATTGATCAACAAGCATCTGGAGCAGCTGCTGGCGGGAAAAAGCGTCAAGACGCCGCACTACGATTTCCATACCGGCAAGCGAACGCTGAATGTTTACGAAATGCATCTGGAGGACAATGAGATCTTGCTGATGGACTGCCTTCACGGGCTCTATTCCGACATGACGCGCAGCGTGGCGGATGCCCACAAGTTCCGGCTATACATCGAAACGCTTGGCCAACTCCGCAAGGGCAACGACGAGTTCATGCGCTGGACCGACCACCGCCTCATGCGCCGCATGATTCGCGACAGCTGGAGCCGCAGCCACGACCCCATGCTGACGTTGACGCACTGGCATTATGTCCGGAAGAGCGAGTTGCAATACATTATCCCGTTCATCGGCAATGTCGACTTCGTGGTCAACAGTGCCATGCCCTATGAATTCCCGGTGCTCAAGAACAAGTTGTTCCGCCATTTCCCGGAAGCGATCCAGCTGTACCGGGACGACTTCAAGCGGCAGGATGCCTTTTTGCGCGCCCAGCGCGTGATGCAGTTTTTGGAACCCCTGAACGACGCGGTCGACCTCTCCTGCATTCCCGAAGATGCGTTGTTCCGGGAATTTATCGGCGACAGTGTTTACCAGTATTAGTCCAGGCTAAGGTCGCCATGGATGCGCAGGTGGTTTCGGTCGAAGTCGACGTGCAATTCCTGGCCGGGAAAGGCGACCGGTAATTTTTCGGCCAGCATCGCCTGCACTTGGTCGAGCAGTTCCTGCTTCAACTCCGGCGGCACGCGCTGAAGCGTTGAGAGGCGGATGTCGACCACGTAGCCGGGACCGAATTTCGAGCCGATCCCGGCGGAAAAAGACGCACCGACGTTGAACAGGCCATCCATCTCAGGATTGGATGTTTTTCCTCTTGGCGGGCGGGAAGGGTGTAGCGAGTAGCGCTCGCCAAACCGGTTTTCCAGCTCGGCGTCGATTTCATCGAACACGCTCTTCAAACGCAATTCCCAGGCTTTGGCTTTCCGGTGTCTCATAACGACTACAAAAGATAGGATCGGCCGCGCGAACTCAAGCCGGATGTCTAGGTTTGTCTCAATCGATTGATTCCAAGCACCTATAACCTGGCCGAAAAGCAGCGGCAGGGGGCGGGGCGAATTTGGTTAGTGGTTTACTAACCTATTTTTTGTCCGGCAAGGTTTGACATCGTTCGGCGAATCCCTATCCTATCGCGAAATTTCACGTACAAGGGTCTCAAAACTAACACATGGAGGTTTACAACATGAGTGCTCCCACAACCAACCAAAAGCTGCTCGACTGGGTAGCTGAAATCGCAGAGATGACCACACCTGATCAGATCGTATGGTGTGATGGTTCTACCGAAGAATATGACCGTCTGATGGCCGAAATGGTCGAAAGCGGAATGGCGATCAAGCTCAACGAAGAAAAGCGTCCGAACTCGTTCGCGTTCAACTCCGACCCGTCCGACGTGGCGCGTGTTGAAAACCGCACCTACATCGCTTCCGTCAAGGAAGAGGATGCCGGCCCGACCAACAACTGGATCGATCCGGTTGAACTCAAAGCCACCATGCGTGAACTCTACAAGGGTTGCATGAAGGGCCGTACCATGTACGTGATCCCGTTCTCCATGGGACCGGTTGGATCCGACATCGCCAAGAACGCGATCGAAATCACCGACTCGCCCTACGTTGTGGTCAACATGCACATCATGACCCGCGTCACCACCGAAGTTCTTCGTCTGATCGAAAAGACCGACGAGTTCATTCCCTGCCTGCACTCGGTTGGCGCTCCGCTCGAGCCCGGCCAGAAAGACGTTCGCTGGCCCTGCGCCCCGATCGAAAAGAAATACATCGCCCACTTCCCGGAAGAAAACCTGATCTGGTCCTTCGGTTCCGGTTACGGCGGCAACGCGCTGCTCGGCAAGAAGTGCCTGGCCCTGCGTATCGCTTCCGCCATGGCCGGCCGCGAAGGCTGGATGGCCGAGCACATGCTCATCCTCCGCTTTACGAGCCCGGAAGGCAAAAAGTTCCACATCGCGGCGGCCTTCCCGTCCGCTTGCGGAAAAACCAACCTCGCCATGCTGCAGTCCACGGTACCGGGCTGGAAGGTTGAAACCATCGGCGACGATATCGCCTGGATGAAGCCGGGCGCAGACGGACGTCTCTACGCCATCAACCCGGAAGCCGGATTCTTCGGCGTTGCTCCGGGTACGGCCGAGTACTCCAACCCGATGGCGCTTGCCGCGTGCTCGAAAGACACCATCTTCACCAACGTTGTTGTCACGGAAGACAAAGACGTTTGGTGGGAAGACATGGGCTATGATTGCCCCGGCGGCGGCGGAATCGACTGGAAGAACAACCCGTGGCGCCAGGATTCCGGCGAAAAGGGTGCACACCCGAACAGCCGCTTCACGGCACGCGCCGCGAACTGCCCGGTCATCTGCGAAGACTGGGAAGATCCGGCCGGTGTTCCGATCGATATCTTCGTTTTCGGTGGAAAGCGCACGTCCGTTATGCCGCTGGTTCACGAAGCATTCGACTTCGAACAGGGCGTTTACATGGGCGCAACCGCTTCCTCCGAGCCGACGGCTGCGGCACTCGACCTGGGTAACGTTTCCCTGCGCTTCGACCCCTTCGCCATGACTCCGTTCATCGGCTACCATGCCGGCGACTACATGCAGCATTGGTTCGACATGGGCGAAAAGCTCGGCGACAAGGCTCCGCGTTGCTTCTACGTCAACTGGTTCCAGAAAGACGGCAAGAAGTTCCTGTGGCCTGGCTTCGGCGACAACTCCCGCGTCCTGAAATGGATGTGCGACCGTGTCGAAGGCAAGGTTGAAGCTCGCGAAACCCCGATCGGTCTGATGCCGATCGACGGCGACCTGACCCTCGACGGCCTGGACATCCCGGCCGAAGATTGGGAAAAGCTGATGAAAGTCGACAAGGCAGCCTTCTTGAAGACCGTGGAAGACGCGAAGGCTTACCTCGCCAAGTTCGGCGAAAAGCTCCCGGCCAAGATGACCGAGCAGCTGGCCAAGCTCGAAGCTCGCCTGAAAGCCTAAAACTTCCAGCGAGAGCCGATCTCCGGATCGGCACTTCCAAGAAAGCGTCCCGCATTGCGGGGCGCTTTTTTGGTTTGCGGAGCCGGGCCCTGCCGGTTAATCGCCATGCTCGGCGGCGAATTTTCGCATCAGCTTTTTCTCGGTGTCGTTCATGAATTTGGCGATGTCCTCGATCACGGATCCGTCGCCTTTGAACGCGCGGACGATCGGGCCGAACTGGGCATCGAGCACGTTGTGCGCGGCCGAAGCATCCTTGCCGGCGTGGGAAAGCACGACGACATTGATGGTGGGCCACGTGCGTTTGTCGGGGCCGTAGACGTCGAGCATCATCTTTTTATATCCCGCCACCATTTTGGTCGGCGCGCCTTTTCCGCCACCGCCCCAGCCATCGATATAGTTGGTGGTCAGCACGAAGATGGTATCCGGCTTCTGGGTCAGCACGGCCCAGGCCACGCCGCGGCCCCAGTGCATGAAATCCTTGTTTTCGCCGAGATATTTTTGTTCGAGGTGGTTCGGAACCACATAGGGATAGACCCATTTCGGGGAATAGAAGGGCAGGCCTTCGACGCGGGTCGGCCATTGGGCGCGGGCCGCCTTCACCCGGCTTTCGGCGCCTTTCCAGGCAAAGCAATGATCATAGTTGCCCTCCAGCGGATTCACGGGTGCCATCCAATCCATCATCGTTTGTTTGTTCGCTGGATTGGCGAGCAGCATTTGCGGCGACAGGGCGCAGGTGTCGCCCGCCCAGTAGCAGGCGACGTTGAACAGCGTGTAGTCGGGCAGCGCGGAAACGATGTCTTCAAGCCGTTTGCGGATCGTGTAGCCCGTCATGTGGCTATAGGGGGTTTTTCCGATCGTGGCCGGACCAAAGTGAACCACGAAGCAAACCTTCTCGCCCTTGGCCTTGGATTCGAAAAAATTGAATTCCGCGTTGAAGCCGATCGGAATGCCTTCCTGCGCGCCGTCGCGGACGCCCTCCATCGGAACACCGATCATCGCAACCGGCGGAAGGGTGAACGCGGCCGGTTTGATGGACGTGATGCGGAGGGGTTTTTGCTCGATCCGCGGTTTCGGCGCGCGTTTGCTGGCCGAGTGCGCCGGCAGGCGCAACGTTGCCGGAATCCGGGGGCGCGAACGCTCGACGGGAGGATCGACAAACCGGATGGTCGGTTCAATCAATGTTTTGAATGCAACAAAGCCCGTTGCAACAACCAGCAACGCGACATGGATCGACAGGGTAACCAGCAGGGCGCTGGATTTTGCATGCCTGACAAAGAACCGTTTCATGATGACCTCCGGGTTGGTTTCAATGCCTATACGCCCGTGGCCGCCCGGATCTTTGCAAAAAAAACGGGGCAGGCTGGAAAGCCTGCCCCGCAATGGGGTTATTTTAAACCGTTGCAACCTTAGTTGATCAGCACCGCTTTGCCGGAACCGGCAACGACTTCGCCGATGACGATGGCTTCCTGGTCGTTGGCTTTCAGGATTTCCAGGGTGGCGTCAACCTTGTCCTTGGCCACCATCAGCACAAAGCCGATGCCCATGTTGAAGACGCGGAACATCTCTTCGTGGTCGACGTTGCCCTGTTCTTCGATGAACGTGTAGATGGCCGGGACTTTCCAGCTGGAACGGTCGAACTTTGCATCGACGTTTTTCGGCAACACGCGCGGAACATTGTCGTAGAGTCCGCCGCCGGTAATGTGGGCCATGCCGTGGATGTCGACTTTTTCCAGCACGGCCATAACCGGGTGGAGGAACGAGGAGTGGATGGCCAGCAGCGCATCCTGGAAGGTGACGTCCGTTCCCGGAACCAGATCATCCAGCTTTTTGCCGGCGGTTTCGAAGATCACTTTGCGCGCGAGCGAATAGCCGTTGGTCTGCAGCCCGGTGGAGGGCAGGCCGATCAGGACGTCGCCCTCGGCAACCTTTTCGCCGGTGATGACTTTATCGCGCTCGACCGCTCCAACGATGGTGCCCACGAGGTCGTATTCGCCCTGCGGGTAGAGGCCGGGCATTTCCGCGGTTTCGCCGCCCAGCAGGGCCGCGCCGTTTTCGCGGCAGGCCTTGCAGAAGCCGCTGACCACCGCTTCGAAAACTTCCGGTGCCAGGGAGGCCGTGCCGAGATAGTCGAGGAAGAAGAGGGGACGTGCGCCCTGGACCAAGATATCGTTCACGCAGTGGTTGACGAGATCCTGTCCAACCGTGTCGTGAATACCGGCCATATTGGCCACCTTCAGCTTGGTGCCGACGCCGTCGACGGAGCTGACCAGCAGGCTGTCTGCGCCCGGCGACTTGAACAGGCCTCCGAAGGAGCCGATCTCGCTGACAACCCCATCGGTATTCGTTGATTTAACATCTTTTTTGATGTTCTGCAGCGAGCCCATCATTACATCGATATCCACGCCGGCTTCGGCATAGGCGGATTTTTTCTTTTCACTCATTGGAGCATCCCTTTCTGAAAAATAATGCGCGGATTAAACCCTCATCCGCCGTTTCAAACAAGCCTGATGCCAGAATTAATGGCGGCCCCGATCAGCCGAAGACCCGTTTTTTTGCCTTGGTTGGAACTAGTGGATTTGCAAGGGATCGGCGTCTTTGGCGGAAACGCCGATTTCAACCCCCGCGCCGAGGGCTTTGCCCAAAATCCTACCCAACGTTGGGAGGTAGCCGCGTTCGGTATTGGTGTGCTCGCAAAGAATGACATGCGATCCGCCCAGCGTGGCCGCCAGCACGTTGTGGTGGCTCATTTCACCCGTCAGGTAGCAGTCGGCCGTCACCCCCTTGAAGGCGTCCGTTCCGGCCCCCGCGCAGAGGGCGACGGTTTGAACCGGGCGATCCGCCTCCGCCGCCTCCGCGAGCCGCAGGTTTTTCAGCCCCAAATGTTTTTTGACCCGTTGCGTCAGCGTTTTGATCTTCACGGGCGTTTTCAACTCAACGAGCCGGCCCTGTCCGGCATCGGAGCCGGGAATGGGCCTCAGAACCGAAACCTCGCCTTCGCCGACGCCATCGGCCAGCCAGTCGTTGACGCCGCCGATCACCGCATCCAGCGCCGTGTGGGGCGAATAAACCGCGATGTTATTCTGGATCAGTTTCATGACCGTGCGGTCATACGCGTTGCTGGCGTTCAGCCGGTTGGCCGGCCGGAACAGGATCGGATGATACGCCACAATGAGGTCGGCGTCCCGTGCAATGGCCTCGTCGGCCACCGCCTCGGTCAGGTCGATCGTCAGCAGGATCTTCTTCACATCGCGCAGGTGCAGCGGATTGATCAATAAACCCACATTGTCCCAATCTTCTGCCAGATTCAGCGGGGCGATGGCTTCGAGTTGTTCGATTACGCTTGGTAGATTCATAGGACGAATTATGCATAAGGAAACGGGGAGCGCAATCTTCGGAGTGCGGTGGCCGCAGGCCGGCGAAGCCGCTGACCCAGCTTTTGGATCTAAGCCGGTTTGAAGCGGTAAAAGTCCTCGCCGTCGAGGCCATTCCCCCTTGAATGTTTGAAGGCAGACTTGCCTTAGCATGTTTGTTAATTAGAATGCCTTTACCTAACAAGGAGAATGCTATGAAGAAATGGAAATGTATCTGCGGCTACATCCACGACGGCGATGAAGTCTGCGAAACCTGCCCCAAGTGCGGGGCGAAGGGAGCCGACTTCACGGAACTCGACGAAGCCGCGGCCAAACTGATCGAACGCTCGCGCCACACGAACGCGTTGCATGCCCAATTGATCGATTTGGCGCGCCAGATCGAGCGGGTCTGCGAAGACGGCATCAAGGATGCGCTCGATCCGGGATGCGTGGATGTGTTCGAGAAAAGCCTGAAGAGTTCGTATATCATGATGAAACTCTCCATGACCGAGATGCAGGGCCACATGGGCAAAGGCAAGTGGGGTTAGA
>NZ_JBFJYW010000193.1:0-7694 GCF_041622395.1 Pontiella sp.
GACCGTGCTGGTGCTCAGCGGCGTCAGCACGCGCGCGAGCGCAGAACAGTTTGCCTACCGGCCGGGCTATATCCTGAACGGGGTCGGCGACATCGTGCCCGCCTAACTCAAGTTCGCGGCTTTAGTTGGTCGTACCCGAACGCGTATTCTTCCAGCACGGCGCCCGTCTGATCGATCAGGCGGAACGTAACCCGCGGCTCCGCGCCGCGGGTGTCGAACGTGAATTCGCCAAAGGCGATGAAGTCGAGTCCGTCATAACCGAAGAGTTGTTCCGGGCAGTTCGCCACCAAGCCCTTGGGGCCGGGCACGCCGCCGAGGGACGCGGCCTCGAATTCCAGGAAGTCGAAGCCGGAGGGCCGCGGGATCTTGAAGCCGCGCGCCCCATGGCGGTCGCCGCTGATGAGCAGGACGCCGCCGATGTTTTCTTGCTCGATCAAGCGGAAGATTTCCTCGCGCGCTTGGGGGTCCCACGTGCCCCACGAATCCTTGGCCTTGGTGACATAGTCGCTCCACATCGTTCCGCTGCTGATCACCTTGAACGGCGCGGTGGAATCCCGAAGCGTTTTCGTTAGCCATGCCATCTGCCGCTCGCCCAGGTACGAACCGCGTTCGCCCTGGCGCGCGTTGTCGCGGCACGAGCGCGTGTCGAGCATGATGATTTCAACGGGGCCCGTGCGCGTGTTGAAATAGATGCCCTCGCGCCCGTCGTTGGCGGGCGGGTTGTTCCAGTTTTGGTGCCAGACCCCGCGGACGCCGTCGCGGTCCGCGGCGGTCAGCCGTTTGGGAACGCCGCTGAGGTCGTTGTTGAAATAGTCGTGGTCGTCCCACGCCGCGTAGACCGGAACGTTCGATGCGAGTTGCTTCCACGCGGTCGAAACATCGCGCAATTGATAATCCGCCCGGTGCATGTTGATTTGGCCCTCGCGGTCGTCCGCGGCGATGTCGCCCAGCAACAGCATGGCCCGCGGCTTGCGCTTCAGGATTTCCCGGACCGTGTTTGGGTTGTGCACCCCGACCTTGTGCATGCACGATCCGAACGCGATGCGCAGCTCGCCCTTGTCGGCCGGGGGCGGCGCCGTGGTGAAGCCGCCCGTGGCGATGGGTTCGTTGTTCGCCATCACCGCGTATTCATAGGCGGTGTCGGCTTTCAATCCCCGAAGCTCGATCCGCGTTTCCCGTCCGGGTTCAACCGCCGGGGCGCGAAAGGTCTGCTCCGCCTTCGTCGTCGTATGCTTGGTCTGGATCGTAAGCGCGGTGGTCGTCGCGGGCCGCAACCACACCGTGGCGCCCTCCGTTGTCACGTTCCCGAGCATCGGGCCGCCCATTACGGGGAGGCCGTGCGTCGCCGCGGCCTTCACGATCGCGGCGTCCGTAAAGTCCGCCTTCGGATTTGCCGCGAAGATCGCGCGGGCGTCCAAATAGAATTGGCGGAACGGTTCCGGGGGCGCGCCGTAACTGTCCAGCAACCGGGTGTCGATTTCCAGCGTGCCCTTGTGCGCCTCCTTCAGCGAAACCTTGAACAACGGAGCGGCGGCATCGGCCAACGCGCGAAACCCGGTGGCGATGCCCGCCCCCAGCGCGGCGATAAAAGGGCGGCGGCCAAAAGAAAATGTATGGATTGATTTCATGTCGATCTCTCTTCGTCGGTGAGCGTACGCATGCTGCAAAACACGGGGCAACATATCGTGCGTGCAGGCTCAATTAAATGATAATCGTTGCGGCTTATCCTGCTCCGGCGCGAAGAAACGGCGATCGGCGGCGATCGGCGGCGATCGGAGGGATCCCGGCACGATTGTGGGGCATTGGGCTTGAATGATCGATCAAGCATCGGCACTTTGGGGCACTTGGGTTCCCGGCGATTGCGGAGCCCCTTCACATCCCAACAGGAGAAACGAACATGAAGACATTGTGTGCAGAAGCGCTAAAACAAAGTAACGAGGCCATCGGAGCGTATGCGGAGGCCAGCCCGAAGGTGATCGGCGCTTTCATGAAACTCCACCATGCCGGTGCCGGCGAGGGCGCGCTGTCGGTTAAGCACAAGGAATTGATCGCGCTGGGCATCGGCATTCACGCCAAGTGCGAAGGTTGCATTCTGGCCCACGTGTCCGCCGCCCTCAAGGCGGGGGCCACCCGCGCAGAGGTCGTCGAAGCCATCGATGTGGCCGTGTATATGAGCGGCGGTCCCGGCGTTGTTTACGGAGCAAAGGCTTTCGCCGCGCTCCAGGAATTCGAAGCCGCCGGTTAAGAACCATGCAGACGCCCAAGGCCATTGTTTTCGACGTCAACGAGACGCTGCTGAGCCTGAGCCCGCTGAAGCGGGCGGTCGGCCGGGCGCTGGGCGGGCGGGAGGATCTGCTCCCGCTCTGGTTTTCAACCCTGCTGCACTACTCGCTGGTAGAAACGCTGACGGGCTCCTATCACGACTTCGGGGAAATCGGCACGGCGGCGCTGATGATGGTGGCGGAGGCGCAGGGCATTGCGCTGACCCCTGCCGAAGCCAATGCGGCGGTCGTGCCGCCGCTCCGTTCGCTGCCGCCGCATCCGGATGCGGCGGCCGGGCTGGCGGCGTTGCGCAAAGACGGGCGCTTCAAGCTCGTTACCTTGAGCAACTCGTCCGATGCGGAGGCGCAGGCCAAATTGAGCAAGGCCGGACTGGCGGCGCTGTTCGATGCCCACTACACGGTCGAGTCGCTCAAGAAATACAAACCGCATCCGGACACCTATCGCCGCGTGCTTCAGGCACTCGGAGCGCAGCCGCAAGAGGTGTTGATGGTGGCGGCGCATGCCTGGGATCTGATGGGGGCCAAGAACGCCGGACTGCGGACCGCCTTTGTCGCCCGCGCCGGCAAGACGCTCTATCCAAACGCGGCGCGGCCCGATTATGTCGTGGACGATCTGCCCGCACTGGCATCGTTTCTTCGGTAAGCGACTCCGGAAGACCTTCGGGCCCAGGGATGGGAACAGGGGTTCCCAACCCATGGCCCGGCCCGCGGATTATTTTTGATAGGCGCCGGCGGAGTAGGTCAGTTCATAGCTGTGGGAATAGATTTCGATCAGGTTGCCGAAGGGATCTTCGCAGTAGACCATGCGGTAGGGTTTTTCGCCGGGATAGTATTCGCGGATCGGCATGCGCTGCTTGCCGCCGTTGGCCACGATTTTCGCGGCCAGTCCTTCAATGTCCGGATCCTGCACGCTGATGTGGAAGAAGCCACTCTTCCAATACTCGAAGTTGTTTTCGCGTTTCTCCGCATTGCGGAACTCGAAGATTTCAATGCCGACTTTGTCGCTGGTCGCCAGATGGGCGATCTTGAAGCGCTCCCAGCCTTCGCCGAACACATCGTCGCACATGATGCCGATGGCGGAGTCGTCGGAGACGATTTCGGTGGGCGGCATGATGACGTACCAGCCGAAGGTTTGGGTGTAGAACTCGACGGCCTGCTCGAGGTCGGTGACGGAAATGCCTACATGGGAAAAGGCGCGTGGATAGGTCATGACGTTGCTCCTTGGGTTGTTTGTTTGCCGGGTTTCTTTTATCGTGTCGCTTGCCGCGAGGGCCGATCCTGCCAGAAGCAGGCTTCCAATCACGGCGGGTTTGGTTAGGATCTTCATTGATGTCTCCATGGGGGGGTTACTGGAAGCGAGTTAAGGGCTTTTGCGAAAATCGCGCAAGAGGCCACTTTTTGGTCCGGTACGCACCAAATGGTCTGAATTGCCGCCAATGGGCCCCGACCGCGGAAAAACTTTTTTTGGAAGGAGCGCCTGAAATGATTGAGTGGAAAGGGAAGAACTATCACTGCCCGGTGGAAATCGCCATGGCGGTGCTGAGCGGAAAATGGAAGTGCCTGATGCTCTGGCACCTTCATGACGGCACCAAACGCTACTCGGAACTGGAACGGATTGTGCCCGGGGTCAGCCAGAAAATGCTGTCGCAACAGCTGCGCGAACTGGAGAACGACGGCCTGTTGAGCAAGACCGTCTATCCGGAAATCCCGCCGCGGGTCGAATATACGCTGACCGAACTCGGCGAAAGCGCGTTCCCGATCCTTGAGATGATGCACCGCTGGGGCGTCGGCAAACTCGGGGTTTCCGAGGGTCCGGCGAAATAACCGCCTGCGGCGTTGCGCCTTAAATGCCGTTTTATAATTGAACGCGCGGCGGTTGCCGGGGATCTGATGGGGGGCCTGGAACGCCGGACCTCTGTCGCTGTATGTTGCCGCGCAGTCTGGCCGTCTCGAGCGCAGATTGAAACCGATAACCTGGAGAATTGACCATGACGCAAACAACGGAAACGAATCGACGGGTCCTACTCGGCGCCCGCCCGCACGGCGCACCCAAACGCGATGATTTCCGGATCGCGGAGGCGCCCGTTCCGTCGCCGGCCGAGGGGGAGGTGCTGCTGCGCACGCTCTATCTTTCGCTGGATCCCTACATGCGCGGACGAATGAGCGACGGGCCGTCGTATGCGCCGCCGGTCGAACTCAATAGCGTCATGGTCGGCGGCACGGTTTGCCGCGTTGAGCAGTCCCGGCATTCGGATTATTCCGCGGGCGATCTCGTGCTCGGCTACAGCGGTTGGCAGGACTACGCGGTTTCCGATGGCACCGGGCTGGTGCAGCTCGCGCCGGACATGGAGCACCCCTCGCTGGCGCTCGGCGTGCTGGGCATGCCGGGCTTCACCGCCTATATGGGCCTGCTCGATATCGGCCGGCCGCAACCCGGCGAAACCGTAGTCGTGGCCGCCGCCACCGGCGCAGTCGGTTCGGTCGTCGGGCAGATTGCCAAGCTCAAGGGTTGCCGCGTAGTCGGGATTGCCGGCGGAGCCGAAAAGTGTGGCGCCGCCGTGGAGGAGCTCGGGTTTGATGCGTGCATCGACCATCGGGCCCAGGATTTGGAAGCGCAGCTCGCCGCGGCTTGTCCGGATGGCATCGACGTCTATTTCGAAAACGTCGGCGGCAAGGTGTTCGATGCCGTTCTTCCGTTGCTCAACTCCCAGGCGCGCATTCCGCTCTGCGGCCTGATTGCCCACTACAACGACACCGAATTGCCGCCCGGGCCGGACCGTCTTTCGTTGCTGACGAAAACGATCCTGATCAAGCGCATCAAGATGCAGGGCTTCATTATCTTCGACGACTATGCCCCGCGTTACGGCGAGTTCGCGGCCGAGATGGGGGGTTGGGTCAACGAGGGTAAAGTCAAGATTCGCGAAGACGTGGTCGATGGCCTTGAACGCGCCCCCGAAGCCTTCATTGGATTGCTCGAAGGCCGGAACAACGGCAAGCTCGTCGTTCGCGTGGCCGACCGCGAACCCGACGGATCGAATCGCCCGGCCCATCCGCCGGTTTTTTCCCGCTTCCTGACAGAAAATATCCCCACATAACCCCATTGAATCCGATCCGCCGCAACAATTGTTTGAATTGTGAGTTGAATGATCATTCAATACGTGGCAGGGTCCCGTCATTCAATCACCGGCGACGGTGAATACATTAACCTACGGAGAACGAAATGAAGACGACACAAAAGAACAATGCTTGGAACAAACGATGGATGGGGGGCGTACTGACGGCCATGGTTGCGGTTGTGGCTTCATGCTCCGAACAAACAGGAGATACTGCCATGGAAACCACGGAATCGAGTCTCAAGGCGCAGCTGGATAACAAAAAAAATTCGTTTAGCGCACCCGACACCGTAAAGGAAATCTACGCCGCCGGACTGCAGGCCGTAGAGGAAAGCGGTATTGTGGCCCGGGCGAAACAGTTGGGCGAGGTCGCCCCCGATTTCGCGCTGACCAATGCCAAGGGCGAAACCGTTCGGTTAAGCGACTATCTGAAAAAAGGTCCGGTGGTGCTCACTTGGTATCGCGGCGGCTGGTGCCCGTATTGCAACCTGACGCTGCATGCGTTGCAGAAAGAGCTGCCCAATTTCAAAGCCGCCGGGGCCAGCCTGCTCGCGCTGACGCCCGAGTTGCCGGATCAGTCGATGTCGACTGCCGAAAAGCATGCGCTGGAGTTTGAGGTGCTCAGCGATATCGATAACCAGGTCGCCCGCGAATACGGCATCGTCTTCAAGCTGACCGACGACGTCGCGAAAATCTACGAAGAGAAATTCGGCTTGTCGGCCTATAACGGAAACGACTCCAACGAGCTTCCGCTCGCCGCGACCTACATCATCGCTCAGGACGGCACGATCTCCTACGCCTTCCTCGATGCCGACTATCGCAACCGCGCCGAGCCGTCCGTCATTACCGCGGAACTGAACAAGTAACACCCCCCGCTATCGCCCGGCCCCGTTCCGGCTTCATTCGCGGATGGAGCGGTTCGGCGGCCTTGGCAAATACATAACCTGGAGAACGGACATGAGATTGTTGATTGCACTCGCCCTGTTCGGGGCGGCGGCCTCGTTTGGGCAACTCGAAACCCCGCCGGCCGTTGGTGCCGATGGACTGGATGCGATTGTGGACGGGTTTCAGGTGAAAGCCGTGGGCGTTGGCTACAAGAGCTCGGAGGATTTTCTGGCGCTGCTGGACAAGGCCGAGGGGGGCGGGGCGGTCGATACCGGGTTCGCGCTCTTCCTGTCGGATCCGGTGGCCTTCGTCAGTGAATCCGGGATTGCGCTCGCGGTGCTCTTTATTTTGATTGGCGGGCTGGCGCTGAACCTGACGCCGTGCGTCCTGCCGATGATCCCGATCAATCTGGCCATCATCGGGGCCGGGGCCCAGGCCGGAAGCAAGCGGCGCGGCTTTGCGCTGGGGGCGGTCTACGGCGTGGGCATTGCGCTCGTCTACGGCCTGCTCGGGGTCGCGGTGGTGCTGACGGGCTCGCAGTTCGGGACGATTCAATCCAGCCCGTGGTTCAGTTTTTCGATTGCCGCCATCTTCGCGGCGCTCGGCCTGGCCATGTTCGATGTGTTCTCGATCGATTTTTCCTCCCTGCAGAACCGAATGGGAAGCGGGCCCCAGAAACAGGGCAACTTCCTGGTCGCACTGAGCATGGGCTCCGTTGCGGCCCTGCTCGCGGGGGCCTGCGTGGCGCCCGTCGTGATCGCCGTGCTGCTGCTGGCGGCGAATTTGTACGAAGCCAACCCCGTCGCGGGCCTCGCGCTGCCGTTCGTGCTGGGCTTGGGCATGGCGCTGCCGTGGCCGTTTGCCGGCGCGGGGCTCTCCTTCCTGCCCAAACCGGGGCAATGGATGGTGCGCGTCAAGCAGGGCTTCGGCGTCCTGATTATCCTCTTCGCGCTCTACTATCTGAACCTCGGCGTAAAAAGCTTCCAAACCCCGCGGGCCGGCCGCAATGCCCATGGCGGCCACATCACCATCGATGGCGCGACCAACGCGGGCCTGGCAGAAGCCCTCGCCGGCGCCCAGGCGGACGGCCTGCCGGTGTTGATCGACTTCGGGGCCAGCTGGTGCAAAAACTGCGAAGTGATGGATGCCACGACCTTTAAAAACGAAGCCGTCATCGAGCGCCTTTCCGGCTATCGGTTCATCCGCTACCTGGCCGAAGATCCCGGTCACCCGACCACGCAGGCCTTCATGGAAACGTTCAAGGTCCGCGGCCTGCCGACCTACGTCGTCCTGGGCGAATAGATCCGGCAAACCCGCCCTTGCGAAGCGGCAAGTGCGATCCGGCGGTTCCATGCGCGCAAGAACTCCGCATACGTGGCGCCGGATTCCAATCCGGTGTTTACCATGCACGCAA
>NZ_JBFJYW010000194.1:0-7667 GCF_041622395.1 Pontiella sp.
GCAAAGCAGGAGCCGATCAGCAACAGCGGGGCCGCGACCAGCAGGGTGAAGATCCCGACGCCGATGAAGGGGCGCCGCTTAACCAGTGCAACGATGCCGCCGACGGCCAGTGCGACGGCTCCGATAAACAGGGGGTTCGGCGATTCCGCCGCGAACATGAGAATGACCGCCAGGATGGCGACGACTAGGGCGGCGAGAAATCCGGTTAGAAAATCACCGCCGGGGCGGTATTCATGGTCGTACATCGGGGCTCTCCTTTGGTCTCAGTATCCTCGCTTTGCCCAGCAGGATAAGGATTCCCGCAAGGCAGATCCATTGAAATGTGGTGAGACCTGCCTGGATCGGGTGGGGGCGCAGGAACTCTTCGGCGAAACGGAAAACGAAGTAGGCGAGAAAGAAGCCGGTGAGTTGGTTGCCGCCGGGCGCGTTGCGGTTGCGCGGCAACTGAAGGATGGCGAACGCGGCCAGGCAGAAGAGCAACTCGTAGAGCTGGGTGGGGTGGCGCGCAATGCCGTCGCCGAAGTCGAGGCCCCAGGGCAGGGCGGTCGGTTTGCCGAAACAGCATCCATGCAACAGGCAGCCCATGCGCCCGACGGCCATGCCGATCGCGATCGGGGCGGCGAGCCGGTTGCCGTAGCGGCCTTCGATGCCCAGCCTCTTCTTGACGAGGAGCACCCCGAGGGTGCCGCCGACGAGGCCGCCGGCGATGGTGCGCCCGGCCAGCAACGCTTCCCAGCTGAACCCATGCCGCAGGTTCAGCAGGACCACCGGAAGCTTGGCGCCGATCAAGCCGCCGATCAACGCGGCGAAAACGATCGGAAAGAGCTGCCCGGAGGGCTTTTCCGCGTTTCGCGTATTGAACCAAAACAGACCGATGCCCGCCCCAAAGGCCAGCAGCATGAACAGCGCATAGGCCGGGAAGCCTTCCGGGCAAAGGCCCCATCCCGCGGGAGCGTTGTGCGCAACTTCCATCATTCGGCTCGGCGTCCGGGTTTGGGGAAGAAGCGTCCGGTGCGTTTGCGGTATGCGGCGTAGGCCCCGCCGAAGGTTGCGCCGAGCGCCTGCTCTTCGAGGTTGGAGCGGTAGATCATGGCCGGAATGAAAACCAACGTGTTGCCGAGGGCCGCCAGCGGGTTGAGGTAGGCGAGCGCCGCGCCGTAGAACATCCAGATGAGCGAGGCGTAGAGCGGGTGGCGTACGATCCGGTAGGGCCCGGTGGTCACCAGTTGCTGGTCCGAATAGACGCGAACGTGGTCCGACCAGTTTTGCTTGAGGAAGATCCGCCCCCAAATGTTGAACGCGGTTCCGAAAACCATCAGCGCAAGTCCGGCGCCGCGCAGCGGCAGGAGCCCGTCGCTGTCGATGGCGGAGATCCGCAGGCGGATGACGAGATAGAGCGCAACGAAGAATCCGGTCATGCTGGCCGTGGCGACGGGGCTGCGGCGTTCGCGGAATGCGCGTGCGCCGCGCGCATCGATGAAGTTGAAGGCGATGGCCGCCAGCATGGCCAGCGCGCAGATGGCCGTCGTAAGGTCTGCAACGACGTTAAACATGGCGGGGGCGATGAATGGTGTTGTAGGCGGAGAACGGAATCTTGGTTCCGTCGGGTTGGATCACATGGGCGCATTCGCGGCAGGCGCGGTTGAGGTCGAAGTTCCCCGCATCGAGGAAGCCGACGACGGTAACATGGAAAAAGCGCTCGTGCACCAAGCGGGACCGCTCCCGCCGCGAAAGGCGCAGCAGGTCGGCCGGCAGCCGTTGGGCGAGCGCCTCGAGAAGGGCGCCGCCCTTGCAAAGGCAGGCCCCCGCCGCGGCCTCCAAAAGATCCTCCACGGACGTCGTGAGCGGGTTGCCCGCCCACGCATCGGCCAGCGCGCGCGGGATCGGTTTCCAGTCGCCCGCGATCCGTTCGAGATAGACCATGCTCGCGAGCCCGCAGGAGAGCGGGATGAAATCGTTTGTGCCCAGCAGGCCGTCGGCGGTGCGGGCGAGCGTATTGACCACCTCGGTTTGGGTGACGCGCTCGGGCGCGGCGCCGTTGGCCGGGTTGCGCCCAAAGAGGGCTTCGCATTGGAAGTTGATGCCCCGGACGGCGGGGTGGTCGAGCGCGAAATGCAGCAGCTCGCCGGCCTGCTCCAGATTCAGCCCGCGCCGCAGGGTGGCCACGAGCGTGGCCGGAATGCCGTGCTCCGCCAGTTGATCCAGCGCCGCCAGCTTGGTTTGCAGCAACGCGCGTCCGCGCAGGGTTTGGTGGATGTCGTCTTCGAGCCCGTCGAACTGGAGATAGACCTCGAAGCCGTTGCCGAGTTGGGCCAGCTCCGCCGGGTCGAGGGTGCCGTCGGCCAGCGAGAGCCCGTTGGTGTTGAGCATCACGTATTTAAACGGCCGCTCCATGGCGGCCCGGAGGATTGGCACGATTTCGGGATGGCAGGTCGGTTCGCCGCCGCTGATCTGCAAAACGTCCGGGTGGCCCCCGGCCGATTCGGCCGCGGCGTCGAGCATCCGTTCGACGGTACCGCGCGGCAGGTGGTGGGCCGTCCCCGAATCGGCATAGCAGACCGGGCATCCCAGATCGCAGGCGTCGGTCACCTCGATCAGCGAAATGCAGCTCTTCTGCCGATGGTTTGGGCAGAGCCCGCAGTCGAACGGGCAGCCGCGGCCGGTTTGTGTCTGGACGTGCGCCGGCGCACGGTGGGGGCGGCGGGTTTGTTCCCATGCGCCGTAAAGCGCGGCGTCGTGCTCCACGAGCGCGCTCTTGGGGCCGCAGTCCGGACAGTTCGATTCGAGGAAAAGCGCGCCGCCGCGCTCGGCGACCCGGGCGGGAACCACGGTGCGGCAGGCGGCGCAATAGGATTGGGTTTCGGTGGGATTCGGCATGGTTCCTTCATAGTTGGTTCCGCCGCGTTTTCCAACAAGGTATTTTCGCGGCTTTATGCTCCCACTTAGATTTGCATTGCAAACGATCCGTTTGGATGTTCTTATCTCAAACCTTTGAGGAAAGAACAGGAGCCAATCATGAAAAACCTTTTCGACATACAGGATAAAGTCATTGCAATCACCGGGGCGGCGGGCGTGCTGGCCGGAGGCACCGCGAATTATCTGCAGGAGCAGGGCGCCTTCGTCGTCTATCTCGACCTCTTTCAGGAGAAGGTCGATGCCGCCGTTGAAAGCGCGAAGAAGATCTCGGACAAGTGCTGCGGGTTTGCCTGCAACGTACTGGACCAGCAGGCGCTCGACGAGGTCTGCGACAAGGTGCTGGAAACCTGCGGCCGCATCGATGTGCTGATCAACGGCGCGGGCGGCAACATGCCGGGCGCGACCATCGGGCCGGACCAGGACGTGTTCGACCTCAAGCTCGAAGACTATTCCAAGGTGCTCGACCTCAATCTCAAAGGGACCGTGATGCCGACGATGACCTTCGCCAAGGCATTCAAAAAGCAGGGCCACGGCGTGGTCGTCAATTTTTCCTCGATGTCGTCGCCGCAGGCGCTGACCCGGGTGCTGGGCTATTCCAACGCCAAGGCCGCCATCGACAACTTCACCCGTTGGATGGCCACCGAGATGGCGCTTAAATACGGCGACAAGATCCGCGTCAATGCGATCGCGCCGGGGTTCTTCATCAGCAACCAGAACCGCGCGCTGCTGACCAACGAGGACGGCTCCTTCACCGAGCGCGGCCAACAGGTGATCCGCAAGACGCCGTTCCGCCGCTTCGGCGAACAGGACGAGGTTTTCGGCACGATCCATTACCTCATCTCCGATGCCGCCTCCTTCGTGAGCGGCATCGTGGTTCCGGTCGACGGCGCCTTCTCCGCCTTCAGCGGGGTCTAGTGCATCGTATTGCCTAGAACTTCGTATTTTCACCACAGAGGGCTCTGAGACACAGAGGCTCATATTATAAATATCCCCTCTGTGTCTCTGCGACCTCTAGCGAAGCGGGTGGTTGAAAATCATCCGAAAGTTTAAGGTTTTCAGTGTACTAGTTATGGTGCGCAGTTTCCGGCGTGCAAATGCCGCGTTTCCTTCCAAATGGAGCGCGGCTTTTCTATTAATTCATTACAAAGTGATTGGCCATTTGTAATGGCGGCGCCTATGCTGTAGAGCTAAGTTCTGAATGTTTTCAAGGAGGCGGCGATGTACGGTCCTGCGTTTTGGTGGACGATAGTTGGAATCGTGTTGATGATTCTGGAGTTGGCCGTGCCTGGTCTGGTGCTGTTTTTCTTCGGGCTGGGGGCATTGGCAACGGCGTTGTTGGTTTTGATCTTTCCCGCCGGGGTGGCGTTGCAGTTGATCGTTTTCGCGATTGCGTCGCTGGTGTCGCTGTTTGGGCTTCGGCGGCTGCTCAAGCCGGTTTTCGCGGGGCGCGCCAGCCGTGCGGGGAGCGCGGCGGACGGGATCGTGGGGAGCGAAGGAAAAGTGACCGAGGCCATCACCCCGGAAGAGGCGGGGCGGATCGTGGTCAACGGGACGGGCTGGAAGGCCGAGTCGGAAGAATCTATCGAAGCGGGACGGGCGGTGGTCGTGGTTGGCCAAAGGAGCCTGACGCTGATTGTGAAAGGGAAATAACGGAGGAGTTCAATGGAGCAGGCACTCATTATCATTGCGGTCGTGGTTGTTGCGCTGGTTTTCGTGGCGCTGATCAGAACCATGCGGATCGTTCCGCAGCGCAGCGCGTTCATTGTTGAGCGGCTGGGGAAGTACCACAAAACCCTGGAGGCGGGGATGCACATTCTGTTCCCGTTCATCGACAAGGTGGCCTACAAGCACACGCTCAAGGAGCAGGCGGTCGACGTGGCGCCGCAGATGTGCATCACCCGCGACAATATTTCGGTGGAAGTCGACGGTATTCTCTACATGCAGGTGATGGATGCGAAGAACGCCTCCTACGGCATCGGCAACTATAGTTTCGCCTCGACGCAGCTGGCCCAGACCACCATGCGCTCGGTCATCGGCAAACTCGATCTCGACAAGACGTTCGAGGAGCGCGACTCCATCAATAGCGCCATTGTCGAGGCGGTCGATGCCGCCTCCGACCCGTGGGGCGTGAAGGTCACCCGCTACGAGGTGAAGAACATCACGCCACCGCAGAGCATCAAGGAGGCGATGGAAAAGCAGATGAAGGCCGAGCGCGAAAAGCGCGCCGTGATCGCGGAATCCGAAGGCGAACGCCAGGCGCAGATCAACCGCGCCGACGGGGAAAAGCAGGCGGCGATCGCCCGGTCCGAAGGGGAAAAGCTCCGCCGGATCAATGAAGCCGATGGCCGTGCCGCCGAAATCCGCGCCGTGGCCACCGCCACCGCCGAGGGCATCACCGAGATCGCCAAGTCGATCAACGCCGAAGGCGGCTCCGATGCGGTCAACCTGCGCATCGCCGAGCAATACATCACCGAGTTCGGCAACCTGGCGAAGGTCAACAACACGATGATCATTCCCTCGAACCTCTCCGACGTGGCGGGTTTCATCGCCACCGCCAAGGAAGTGATCGGCAAGATGGGCAGCAAGGCCTAAAGCGTGAGGCCTGATCTGGCGAGGCCGCGTTCCGTCCGACGGAACGCGGCTTTTTCTTTTCCCGTCCCGCGGGATAGGGCATAAAGCGAAACATGAAGATTTGCGTATTGCTACCGGGAAAGATCAAACCCAAGGCGCTGGCGGCGGGGCAGGATGAATATGTCAAGCGGTTGAAGTCGTTCGGCGTCGAAGTGCTCGAATACAAAGACGAAAAGGTTTCCTCGCGCACGCCGCAGCAAACCAAGGAGGCCGAGGCCGACCGCATTTGCAAACTGCTGAAAGACGGCGACTATCTGGTTGCGTGCGACGAACGCGGCAAGGCGATCCAAACGATGGAGCTGGCGGAATTGCTGAAGGCGGGGCGGCAGGGCGCCCATCCCTTGTCCGGCAAGCGGCGGATCGTGGTCGTGGTGGGCGGCGCGCTGGGGCTGGCCGAATCGGTTCGCCAAAAGGCGGATGCGGTCTGGGCGCTTTCGTCGCTGGTGATGGCGGGGGGCATTGCCCGGCTGGTGTTGCTGGAAGGGGTGTACCGGGCGTTTACCGTCGTTGAAAACCACCCGTACCACAATGAGTGAACGGGTGAAGCCAAGGGGGGCGGCTCTTACTCCTCCTTGTCTTTGTCCTTATCCTTGTCTTCGGTCGGTTCGGTCGGCTTGGCTTTGGCGGCGGGTTCTTCGGGTTCGTCCGGGACGTCCCACGGATACTTCTTCATGATCGACTCCGGCGAGCAAATGTCGCGAACGAGCAGTTCGCCGTCGGCCCCGCGCATGGTCAGCTTGATCCATACGCCCGCCAGGTCGCTTTTCAGGTCGATGTTTTCGCCCCATTCATAGCTGGCGGAGCGCTGCAGCAGTACCACGCTTTCGGTGGAGATGGTGCCGCTTTGCTTGGGGGCGAGCGTCTTGATTTTCTTCTCGCCCTTTTTGACCTTCAACTGGTCGACGGCCATGTATTTCTCGGGGCGGGTTTCATCCTTGGAGCGGCCCTTGTTGGCCTTCTCGTCCTTGACCGGCTTTTGCTGATCGTAGTAGATCCGGAATTCCATCGTCATGTCGTCGAGCGCGGTGCCGCTCTTGTTTTCTATCGCCAGCTTGTATTTGTACTGCGTTTTCTTGTCGACCGCGACCGTCACCACGCCCGACATCCCGCCGCCCCGACGTCCCCCGCTGGTTTCGTCGCCGATATCGACTTCGACGTTCTTCTTGGTGCTGTCGACTTCGTCGCGTTCGATCTCCAGCTTGAGTTTGGCGGGCGACAGGAACGCCTCGTAGGTCTGCCATTTTTCAATGAAGGTCTGGTCCTTTTTGGAAAACGCCGTGGCGGGAACCGTAAGCCTTTTTCGGTCCTCGCGCTCGATCATGACCTTGCCCGAGGCGCTGTCGTAGCTGATGATCTTGGCCTTGAGCGTCCGCCCATCCTCCGCGGTGAAGGTGCGGAATTCGTCCGCCTGGCTGACGGCGGCAATCATAATTAGTAACCCGACGAGTCTCTTCATGGCTCTCTCCGTTTTTGGTTGATCCAACATTACATCCTGAGCCGCATTTTATTGCTTTTCCGATCGTTGGCAATTCCTTTGCGATGTTTTACCGTCTTGGCAATCACGGGCCCGGGATACCCCTTGCCCTCGCGGGACAACACCAGTCGCGAATGGTATCGCCATAGAGACGCCGCTACGAGGTGGCTTTATGCCTGAAGGGACAACAAATACGAATGGTATCGCCCCCTTCAGGGCGAGTGGCCTGGAGCACGCGGGGTTCCCTGACCCCTTCCGCATCCGCTGGCGCGGATTCCGTGCCCCCGGGGCATCGGCTGAGCCACCTCGAAGCGGCGGCCCTACCTGACACCGCCTGTGCCGGCTTCCGTGCGGCGCGGTCTATTGCTTCCGGGGTCACGCTTGGAGGGGCACGGGCTCCGTGCCTCGGTCGCAGGGCCTGCGCCCCTCCAGCGGTCGTGGAGCAGGCATCCTTGCCTGCTCAAGGGCAGGCAGAGATGCCTGCCCCTCAGTCACAGAGATAGGCAGGATGCCGGGCCTACTTTCCATGCAATCGCCGAAATAACTTATCGAGAAGTGGTGGCAGAAAAACGGGGCGGCAGTAAAATTTCGGTGCGTCCGCCGGAAGCGCGCTTCGATTGCGCTGAAGGCGCAACACAATTTAGCC
>NZ_JBFJYW010000195.1:0-7568 GCF_041622395.1 Pontiella sp.
AGAGGCCGTGCTCGACGGCAATGGCGTCGGGCGAAAGTTCCCGGGTCAGGCGTTCGACAACGGAAGCCTCCTTCTTGCCCAGCTGGGCAGACTGGAGGATGACCGACATGTTGTCGATCCCGGACGGGGTGTGCTCGAACGAGATGTGCTCGTCTTCAAGGATCTGCAGCAGGCGGCGCCCGAAGCCGACCTCGCGGTTCATCATGTATTTGTCGATATAGATGGCGCAGAAGCCCCCGGCACTGGAAATGCCGACGACCGAGCCGTGCTTCGGCTTGCGCTGCGGCACCACCATGGTTCCGGGAGCGGTCGGGTTGTTGGTGTTCTTGATGCAGATCGGGATCTGGTGCTTCACGGCGGGAATGATTGCCTCGTCATGGAACACGCCGAAGCCGGCGTAGGCCAATTCCCGCATTTCGCGATAGGTCATGCATTCGATGGCGGGCGGGTTATCGATCACCCGCGGGTCCATCGCGCAGACGGAATCGACGTCGGTGAAGTTTTCATAAACATCGGCCTTCACCGCCGCGGCCAGGATGGCGCCCGTGATGTCGGACCCGCCGCGCGGGAAGGTCGCCACCTCGCCGGCCTTGGTGCACCCGAAGAAGCCGGGGAAAACAACGATGTCGGGCTCGTCCTTGAGTGCGGCGAGCCGCTCGAAGGATTCCGGCAACACTTCGGCGTTGCCGAACTCGTCGGAAAGCAGCATGCCGGCTTCGCCGGGGTTGACGTATTTGGCCGGATGGCCTTTCTTGATGAACGCCTCGGCAATGACCTTGGCATTGTTGTCTTCGCCGGAGGCTTTCATGGTGTCCATGAACTGGGCTTCGTTGGCGCCGCGGTTTTCGATGCGCCCGCGCAGATCGGCCTCGATGGCGGCCACGATGGCCTCCGGCAGATCGAGATCCTTTTGGATTTCGGCGTAGCGGCCGACCACCGCCGCCAAGGCGGCTTCGTAATCGGCGCCCTCCAGCACGGCCTGGGCCAGCGCGATCAGCAGGTCGGTTACCTTCGTGTCGCCGCCCTGGCGCTTGCCCGGGGCGGAAACCACCACAATGCGGCGGCTTGCATCCGCCGCGACGATATCGATGATCTTGGAAATCTGCTCCGCGCTCGCCACGGAGGAACCACCAAATTTTACAACTTTCATTTCACTCACCATTTTTCAAACACAACGGCACCAAGTTCTCGAAGAACATCGGCCAGCAACTTAGCGTCCTTTGTGTCTTTGCGTTTAATCGTTTATTCGAAATCTTCGAGGCGCATGCGGACCGGCGAGATGCCGGAAACGTCGAGGGCATCGATGGCGGCCATGGCGGCCTCGAACTCGGACTCCTTGGCCTTCTGCGTGAGAATGACGACCGGGGCTTTTCCGCTCTCGTGCCGCTCCTTCTGGACGACGGATGCAATGCTGATGTTGTGCGCACCGAAAATGTTCATGACCTTGGCCATGGAGCCCGGCTTGTCCACCAGGCACAGGCGGATGTAGCAGCGCTTTTCAATGCTCCCCGAGGAGCAGTACTCCAGCTTGTCGTTCTGCAGCATCATGGTGACGCTGACCGGGACGCCGACCGCATGCAGCTCGTCGGAAGCCGCTTCCATGATGTCGCCGATTACGGCGGATCCGGTCGGCAGCCGGCCGGCGCCGCGCCCGTAGTACATCGTGTCGTCGACAATGTCGCCCTTGACGAAAACGGCGTTGAAGGCGTCGCTGACGGAGGCGATCATGTGCTCCTTCGGCACGAGCGTGGGCTCGACGGAAAGCTCCACCTCCCCGCCGGATTCCTTAATGATGGCCAACAGCTTGATGCGGTAGCCGAGCTCGTCGGCGTTGGCGATATCGGACGAACTGAGGCCGCGGATGCCGATCGTCGGGCAGGCGTCCATCGGTACGGGCGCGCCATAGGCCATGGAGGCGAGCACCACGGCCTTGTGGGCGGTATCGATGCCGTCGATGTCGAGATCGGGCGGGGTCTCGGCATAGCCGAGCGCCTGGGCGTCGGCGAGGATTTCGTCGAACGGCAGCCCTTCGCGCTCCATGCGGGTGAGGATATAGTTGCAGGTGCCGTTGAGGATGCCGAAGATGCTTTCGATCTGGTTGCCGATCAGGCCCGCGCGCTGCGAGCGCAGGATCGGAATGCCGCCGCCGACGGCGGCTTCGTAGTAGATGCCCGTGTTGTTTTCGCGGGCGCATTTGTAGATTTCTTCGCCGTAGTCGGCCAGCAACGCCTTGTTGGCGGTAATGACGCGCTTGCCCTGCTTGAGCGCCTCGAGCGTGAAAGTGCGCGCAACGGAGGTTCCGCCCACGAGTTCCACAATCAGGGCAATGGAGGGATCGGTAATCACGGACATGGCATCGGTGGTCAGCACGCCCGCGTCAACCTCGATTCCGCGATCGGACTCGATGTCGAGATCGGCGATTTTCGCAATGACGGGCTTGATTCCGGTTCGCCGGGCCATGAGCTCTCCGTTCTGCTGGATGCCTTCCACCACGCCGGCCCCAACGGTGCCGAATCCGAGAATACCGATTCTGATCTCTTTCATTTCCAAGTCCTTTAAGTAAAAAAAACGAAGCGCAACCATAGTTAAATGGGTTTTCGACTCAAGCCTTAACCCCCGAAAACAGAACCGATAACCGGGGCCGACATCCACGAATCACTCAGCGTCTGCGGTAAAAAAACGCCCGCCCCAAGAGGCGGCCCCGCAGGGCCCCCTTCCATGCGCGGAACCCCGCGCCGACCGAAGAGGATCGCGACCCGCCCGTTCCCGGACAACGGCGACCCGCCCCGCAACCGCAATGGCGGGGGCCGGAATGCCGCCGGAGTTTACTGGGTAACCGATCTCCGGATGGCGCATTCGACCTTTTCGTGTACCATGGGAATGTTAACTTGCATGAAACGGTTGCCGGGAACGGGAATCGGGACATCGGAACTTGGAGGCTGGAACATGAAAACAACGAATCTGCTTTGGACGCTCGCCGCCGTGGCAATAGGGGCATTTGCGGGAACGAAACCGATGAACGTGGTGGTGATTACCACCGATCAGCAGCGCGCGGACGCGGTCGGCGCGTGGGGCAACGACCACATGATTACGCCGAACATGGATCGGCTCGTGCGCGAGGGGATCAGCTTTAAACGCGCCTACGTCTGCGGTTCCACCTGCATCTCTTCGCGCGCCGCGTTCTATACCGGGCAGTTTGCCCACAACACCGGTTGCTACGGGTTCCAGGAATGGGCCCACAACCGCAGCTGGGTGGAGGATATCCGCGACGCGGGCTACTACACGGCCGCCATGGGCAAGGTGCACCATTATCCCGCCACCGCCATGATGGGGTACGACGAGCGGCTCTACACCGAGAACTTTCCCGACCTGCGAAAATCGTACGACGATTATGCCAATTATCTGAAGGCCGAAGGCCAGCCGAGCCCTTGCCAGATTCTGACGCAGGGCGGCGACTGGATGAACAAGCATGCGTCCAATGCCTTCCCGCTGGAGGAAAAATATCATGTCGACCAGTTTGTCGGCCGCATGGCGACGCGCTGGATCCAGGACTATGCGCGCGAAGAACCCTTCTTCTTGCACATTGGCTTCCAGGGGCCGCACGACCCCTACGACCCGCCGCTGCGCTTCCTCGACCTGTATGCGGACCGGGAGGTGCCGCTGCCGCATTTCGATGCGGGCGGCCTGGCGGCCCGCCCGCCGCAGTATGCGCGCTTCATGGAAGCCTGCCGCAATCCCCTGATGTTCGAACTTCCGCCGCACTATGGCGTTTGGGCCGTCGACCTCCGGGGCATGGACGACGACGCGTTCCGCCGGATGCGGAAGCACTATTATGCCAAGATCACGGGCATCGACTATCAGGTCGGCAAGATTCTCGACATGCTGGAACAAAAGGGCCTGATGGACAACACGCTGATCATCTTCACCTCCGACCATGGCGATAACCTGGGCGACCATGAACTGATCTATAAATGGCTCATGACCGAGCAGTCGGTGCATGTGCCGATGGTGGTGCGCCTGCCGGGCGGCGCGCGCGCCGGGGCGATCGATGACGGCCTGTTTAGCCAGATAGACGTCGGGCCCACGGTGCTGACGGCGCTCGGTCTGGAAGTGCCGCAGCGCCTCGATGGTTCCAGCAACTGGAAACGTATAACCGAAAACGACCGCAGCGAGGTGCCGGAACGGGTGTACTGCGAAGATAACTATCTGACCATGGTGCGCACCCCCGACCGCAAACTCATCTACTATGCCGGGCAGCCGGAAGAGGAATATTTCAACATGGCAAAGGACCCGTGGGAGGAACAAAACCTCGCCAACCACCCGGACTGCAAAACGGAACTCCTCGAACTCAAAGCGGAGATGCTCGAATGGATTACGGTTTCGCGCTATCTCGGTTCGTTGCCGCACATCAACCAGGTTTCCGGAAAGCGCGACAAATGGCCCGCCAACCATCCGGAAGATCCGTACGTCCTGAGTTGTTCCCCGAAAACCCCGGAATATCGAGCCGAATGCGAGCGGCTGCTGCAGGCCGCCCGCAAACCGTAGCCGGGAGTCTTCCATGCCACCATCCGCAAAACGGGGCGAGTCGATGCGAGGTTGGCTCATCGCGCCGATCGCGGTTGCGGCGGCACTGCTTTTCGCGAGGGCCGTCGTTCCGTATGTTTGGGTTCCCAACTCGATCCCCGGCCAAGCCGAACTTTCGAAGCAGGAGCGGTTTGCTTTGCTGAACGAGGCCGTACCGCGGGCCGATCCGGTGGCGGGCCGCGAGCGCGTGCTGCGCGGCTTCGCGATGCGCGAAACCGACGGGCTGGCCCGCAACGAGCGTTCCGGCGGCACGCGCCTTTGCCAGACCCTACTCGCCGGCCTGCTGCTGAACCGGGAGACCGACCGCTGCAACCGGATCCTGAACGAGCTGGTCGTGTGGGGTCGGGCCGGATCCTCGTGGGCCGGGCACCCCAAGGGGGACTACGACTTTGCGCTGATTTGGCTGACGGCCCTTCTGTATGAGTTCGGCGAAGACGAGCAAGTGCTGTATCCCGAAACCCGAAATTATCTGCTGAATACGTTGCTGACGGAAGAGGGCCGGCTCAACCGAATGGTGCCGCGTTCCGGCGGGATGGTTTTTGAGACGGAAAATCATCTGCTAATGCGGGAGGGCTCGCGCTATCTCAAAAACCAGTGGCTGAAACGGCAGGGGCCGGTTGCCGCCCGGTTCGACAACGATCGGAACGGATTGGGCGAATGGCTGGAAAGCTACTTGAACCACCTGCGCCTGCATGGCGTGTATGAGTTCAACTCCACCCCCTATGCGGTGTATACGTTGTTGCCGCTGATGAACCTCGCCGACTATGCAGAGTCGGCGACGATCCGGCGGCTTGCGGAGGCGATAATCGACAACATTGCCCGGCGCTATGCGTACGGATCGTACCGGTTGCGGCAATGCGCGCCGTTTCGCCGGCAATTTAAATATGCCGACAACGAAAGCCTCCTGCTCAACCGCATGGCCCCAATGATCCGGTCTCAGTTGGACGGCACGACCTCCGGCAACGATCTACTGGTGTTCGCGTCCACTTTTCATGAATACCGCCTCCCGCTCCGCACGCTGGAGCGGTTTTCCGGAAACAACCGCGAGGAATATTTTGTGCGATTCGCGCACGAAGCCGACGGCGGCGAGGAAATCTACTCGGGAGGTCCCGGATATCTGCTTAGCGCCGGCGGGGTCTATCGCGGCGAATCGGCCAAGGTGATTGCTCGCCCCATTGCGTTGCTGCTGGAGGATGACGCCGAAAAACTCGACGACTGCATCCACATCCGAGGGATTGGCGACTGGAAACAATGGAACATGACCGGGGTTCACCGCCGCCTTGCCGTCGCCCGCGGGACGCTGCACCTTCCAGCGGGAATCGGAGGCTCCATCGCGCCCGGCTGGAATGCATTCCGAATGAACGACGAGGTCTCCGTTGCCTGCTATCAACAAGGCAACCTGGCCATGCTGGTGGTCCTACCGGCGTCGGAGCTGGCGCTCGACGATGCACTGCAACGCATCAAGGCCGTGAATCCGAATCCGGAAAAAACCGGACGGTTCTTTTGGCCGCGCGAGCTCGCGCCGACAGATGTGCGCGACATGGCATTCGATATCGATGCTCCGCACCAACTCGAAGCCGGATGGCACTGAGCCCGCGACCCTCCATAAGCAGCAAAACCCGATCCGCCGCAGACCGGCAGGATGCCGGTCCTACTTTTCCAAAGCACCGCCGAAACGTATGAAGTGGATGCAGAAAAAATATTTGACCGCAAAGACGCCAAGAAACAAAGACCTCCCTGCACCCAAACTATCACCGGAGGGGTCATCACCGGAGGGGTCAGTCCCGTAATCTAGTAATCGCCCTCAATCGCTCCCGCTTTTCAAGCAGGGCTTCGTCCGTGGTTTCATCGATTCTTTTGGGATAGCGCGACAGGCAATCCGCACGCCCCATCCTCAACCGTTCGGCGATCCAGACATTGGAAACCGCCGTATGCCTGCGGATCAACCAAGCCAATAGGACCTTGTCATCGGCTCCCTTCGGCAGCCGAACCAACTCCGCTTCCCGCAATCCAAGCACCCGCAATCCTTGCTGTACGAATGCTTCGGCCTGCCGCTCATCGTGCAGCTTCACCTCGGCCCCGGAAAACGATTCGCGCTTTCCGGACAGTTCATCCATGCGCTCAAGCATATCGCGCCGAAACGCTTCCGTCCCGAAACACCAGCCGCGCCGGATGTGCGCCCAACCCGGACCGTACTCCATCGGGCGATCGCTTTCGGAAACCTCCAGCGCCCGCTTGTTCATATATTCCCGGAACCTGCGACGGCCATACGCGGAATCCTCCAGCCCCAGGCAACCCAGCGTCCGGTCCACGCACAGCCACTCCGGTCGCTTCGTCGGACGCCCATAGAGCGGAAAACTGCTCCAGGCAAAGTCCGACAGCCTCTCCTTCGCCGCATCGAAACCCTTCGTCCTCGCCGGATTCAAATGGATGTAGTTGCTCACCGTCAAAAAATAGTCCCCGCCCGATCCATCGACCAACAGCGCCTTATACCGCCCCTGCAGCAGATGCCCCCACAGCTTGTGCCTGCCGTTAAACCGCTGCGTATAGGTCCCCTGCAGCCACTTCATCCCCGCCACCAGATTCGCCTCCGGCGTCTCCAGCAACAAGTGGTAATGGTTCCCCATCAAAACGAAAGCGTGTATCCGCCATCCCGTGCGGCCACACGCCTCGCCCAACGTATCCAAAAAGATTTCGCCGTCCCGGCCATCCCGAAAAATCGCCTCTTGGTGATTCCCACGGCTCATCACATGGTAGATCGCTCCCGCATACTCGACTCTCGGTTTCCTTGGCATGCAGGCAGTTATACAACTCCCACGGCAACCCCGTCAAGGGATTACTAGATTACGGGACTGACCCCTTTTCTAGTGTAATCATCGACTCCTTGCTCTCTTTTC
Source organism: Pontiella sp. (assembly GCF_041622395.1). Classification (NCBI taxonomy): domain Bacteria; kingdom Pseudomonadati; phylum Kiritimatiellota; class Kiritimatiellia; order Kiritimatiellales; family Pontiellaceae; genus Pontiella; species Pontiella sp. The sequence continues at coordinate 7,482 of NZ_JBFJYW010000195.1, forward strand.
CGCCTCGACGAGATCAATGCTTTCCAAACTTCGGGAAGTTGGATCAGTATTAATCCAATACTTTAGTTTTTCATGGTTGTGATATCT
>NZ_JBFJYW010000196.1:0-7494 GCF_041622395.1 Pontiella sp.
ATCATTTTGTCGGAACGACTTCGTATGCTTTCAGGTGAAAGATGCGGGGTAAAACATCCAATATCCGCGTGATCATTTTTTACCCACAAATCTTTTACCTGCCCGCCGCCGATCAAGACCGTCGCGTAAGACAGCAACCTTTCAACCCCGCAAATTTTCTCCAACGAACACGGATTCCCTTTTAGCCCGCCAAGCATCTTTCTGCCGTTCATTTTTCTGCCGATACCGTGGCCCCGGTTTCCGTACCGGGTTGGCGGAAGACGCCGGATCGGAATCCGGCGCTACGAAATCGCAGGCGGGCCGCGCTGGTTGGATTCCGGTCACGGGATGCTTGAGACGGTCGACCAGCGAGCCGCCGCCCCGCTATTCCTGCGGGAGTTGCTTGATGCGGATGTTGCGATACATGAGTTCGGCCCACTCGGCCTGGAGGCCGATACGGCCCTTTTCCAGCGGGATGGATGTGCCGTCGTCCTGAAGCTGAACCAGGTTGAAGGTTTCCAAAACCACTTCGCCGTTCAGGATGAAAGTCGCCTTTTTCGAGCCGTGGATGTGGAGTTCCATTTGATTCCACTCCCCTTCCGGCTTCTCCTTGCCCAAGCCCGTCCGGATGCTCTTGCCCGTCACACGTTCCGCCTTCGGGTCATAGAAAATTCCGGTCGCGGGGGTATCGGCACGCAACTGCTTGCCCAGCACAAAGAGGTCGCCGGTATGGAAGCGGCCGTCGCGGCCCTTGGCATCCGGCTTGTCGCCGGGCGACTCGCCCATCTGCATTTCCATGCTCAGGGGCCAGACCTTCTTGAGGTTTCCATGCACATGGAAGAGTAGTCCGGCGTCGCGATCCCAATCCGCGCGCGGCGCAAAACGGTTTTCCACCCAGCGGTATTCGAGCTTGAGAATGAAATGGCTGAACTCGGCATCGGAAACCAGACAGTCGTTCACTTGCGTGGACCCCGGCTCGCGCCCGGCATAGACATGGATGGCCTGCTCCCCGGCATTTACCGAGAACGCGCCATGGTCGCCCTCGCCGGCACCGCGGGCCGCGCTCCAGCCCGCCAGCGTTTTGCCGTCGAACAGCGGCTTGAATCCCTCGTCGGCCGCAAAAACCGAGAGGGCGACAAACAGAGGCAACACGCAGATTTTTTTCATCGTCCAGATTCCTCGTTGAAGATTTTTAAACAAAGCCGCCGCTTCCGGATGGAAACAACCGCGCACCAATTTGCATGGTCAATAGATACGTTGCACCCGGCGATTTTACGACACCAATTCCCATCTTCCACCGGGTCCATGCCTTTTGTGGAGAACGGCCCTCGCCGAGTGCCGGGTCTTTAACCCGATAACCGGGATTTTTCAGGAGGGGATTCTGCAAAAAAACGCTTTGCCGGCGGCAGTCGCTATTCTTCTTCGTAGGCGATTTCAATGCATTTGGATTCGGTGACGATCATATCCATCTGCAGATCCTGTTCATCGAAGGGGATCTCTTTCATGCACTGGAAGTCGAAACAGATTCCAACGCGCAGGGCGTTGTAGAGCGGAAGCAGCTCGGCATAACACTCCTGCTCGCGTCCGATGCGCTCGCCGGTGTGCGCAAAGGCAATCCCCGGAACCAGAATCAGGTCGAGTTCGTCCTGCTCGGCAAAGACGGGGTCGACGGGCTCAACGCCGCCAAAGCGGTTGCGCTTGAACGTCTCGTTCATTTTGGCCAGCCGGTAGACGCCGCGCTGTTCATCGAACGCCGGGATGTAAAAGGTGCGCCCGGGATCGGTCATCATCCGGGCGATGTCGACTTCGTCCGGCAAGGGGGCATAGGCACCGATCTTTCGGGCATCGATGTAGGCTTGCTGCCGTTTCAGTCGCTTGACGGCCACGAAGCCGTTGGCCTCGAGAATCGGCATTCCCATCCCCGCCTTCATGGAGGCCACATAATCCCGGATTTCCGCTTTAGTCATTTTACCTTCTCCGTTTCGCACACCCTGCATTTTTTCACGGGGCCGAGTCGAGTAGGCAGGGCAAAAAAAACGGCGTGGCGACGGAGGCCGGCATTTCGCGGGCAACGCTTCCGGGCGCAGCCACCGCGTCAGGAAAGGGTTTCGAGCATCCGCTCCAGCAGCTCCGGCGCCGGCCGCCCCTGCGCAAAGCCGGCCAATGCTTCGCGGGCGGCAGAAACCTCCGCCGCCAGCGCCTGTGGCTTGCCGGCGAGGAACGCGGTCAGTTCATCTTCCGCAACCGGATAGCCGAACAGGTCCAGATCCCCGCGCAACTTCAATGCAAGTTCTGCGAGGGAGAGCTCTTCGGCCAGCCCCTCGATGATTTGGAACAGGATGTACTCCGCAACCCGCTCGTCCCCCTTCTCGCTCAACCAATACTTGAAGCCGCAGTAGTCGAACCGCTGCTTGGCGCAATCGGTAATCGCGGCCCACACTAAATCTTCCGCTTGTCTCATCGTCGAATCCTTCTCCCATCCGTTTTCCCAACCCCGGCAAACCTTGCTCGGCCCGAAGGGATTTTGCAACGAAGATGCGCCCTTGCGTTGCGCCGGCGGGGAATGTCCCAAACGCCGCACGGCATTCGTCCCTTTAAGCATGCAGAAAAAAACCAAATGCTGGAGCGTGTTGTTGCTCGCCGGACTCCTGGGCAGCGGCAGCGAAGCCTTCGAAGATCGGTTCAAAGCCGCCGATGCCCAGGCGGCATCCGCCCGTAAAGCGGCCCAAAAAGACGCCGAAGACGCCATGAAATCAAGCAAGATGCCCTACGGCGAGTTGCCGGCGGCGCTGGCAGAGCTGAAGGCAAACGGCAACTGTTCGCCGGCGGAATTCTACGCCATGTACAACACGCTCTGGCGGCTGCTCAATCCGGGCACGGCCAAGAAAAACGCCGACACCGTGGCGGCGGTCACCCGCACGCTGGAGGGCGTACCGCAGGCGGCCGTCGGCCCGAACAACAAGCTGTCGCCCATCAAGGAACCCCTGGCGGCCCTCAAACTGGTTCACGACTGCGCCCTAACAACCACCCTCCCCGCGGATAGGATCGAGAAGCATCCTTCCGCCGACCTTTTCCCCGGAGCGGTTCCCGCAACCGCCCCGCGCGTGGAGCGGGAGTTGACGATTGACCTGGCCCACTGCGGCTACATCGGCACGGGCCTCTACGCCCCCGCAGGCGAGACCATCACCGTCCGGGTGCCGGCTCAATTGGCACAGGCGGGCGCCAAGGTGGTGATTGGCCTGCATCAGGCCACCCTCGACCTGGTGCGGCACAAGAGCATCCGGCGTGCGCCGAAAATCGACCGGAGCTTCGATATTTCAGCGGCGGAAATCCGATGCGTCAGTGCGTTCGGCGGCTTGGTCTACATCCATCTTCCGGCGCCGAACGCCGACGTGAACCTGAAAAAGGGCGACTATCTTGGCCCCACTCCGTGGGCCCCCGCCCCCCACCCGGTCGCCATCCGGATCGACGGCGCCGTTGAAGCGCCCGTGTTCCAACTTGGAAAGACCGATCCCGCCGCGTGGAAGCAACGCATCCGCAACCGGCCCGCGCCGTTTGCCGAGCTGGGCACCGACCAGATCGTCTTCACCCTTCCGTCGGAATTCGTCCGCGAACTCGAAAATCCCGCCGAGGTGCTCGAAACGTGGAACGAGATCCTCGCCTCGGCCGCCGCACTGGCCGGAACCGCCCAGCCCCGCCCCAACCCGATCCGCTTTCTGATCGATGCGCACGTCAACTGGGGCGCGGCCTATGCCTCCTACCCGATCGTTGCGCCCTACGGATGGGTCGACGCCATTGTTGAAGGCAAGGCCAACTGGGGACATGTCCACGAAATCGGCCACCTCCACCAGCAGCGCGCCTGGACCTTCTACGGTTGCGGCGAGGTTACCGTGAACCTGTTTTCGCTCTACGCGCTGGAAACGGTCTATGGCGACGTATCCCGCCGCCAGCCTCAAAACCTGGCCAACACGCTGAAGGAATGGTTCGGCCAGCCCAAGGCCGACCGCACCTGGGCAGGCAAAGGCCATCCCGGAAAACTGACCTGCTACATGCAGCTGATCAACGAGTTCGGCTGGGTGCCGCTCATCGAAGTCATCCACTCCTACCGCCCGGAACTCGACCAATGGAACAACCCCAAAGCGGTCGGCGAACTGGCATGCGCCAGCGAATTCGTGGTGCGCCTCTCCAAGCAAACCGGGCGCAACCTCTACCCGTTCTTCGACGACTGGGGCCTGCCGCTCGATCCGGCGGCCGGCGCCCGCGTTGCCGATCTCCCCGTCTGGAATCCCAACGCCCCCGCCAACCAGGGTTCCTAGTTCGGCGCTCCGGCGGCCTCATCCGACCGGGACTTCAGGTAGTCGTCGATCAGCCAGCGGGCGATGGTGGAATGGCCGGGAATATCGGGCAGGGTTGCCGGCGCGTACCATCCGGCATCTTCGATTTCCGACGGATCGATGCGGATTTCTCCGCCGGCATAATCGGCTTTGAACCCGATCATGATCGAGTGCGGAAAGGGCCAGGGCTGGCTGGCAAAATAGCGGATGTTGGCAATTTCGATCCCCGTCTCTTCGCGGACCTCGCGGGCCACGCACTGCTCCAGCGTTTCGCCGGGTTCGAGAAACCCGGCCACGACGCTGTAGAGGCCCGGCGGGAAACGGGGACTGCGAGCCATCAGCAGCTCGTCGCCCTTGGTTACCGCAACGATCATGCTGGGCGAAACCCGCGGATAGCTCATGTGTCCGCAAGCCGGGCAGACCATCGCCCGCTCCGTGTCCGACGGCGCGGTCGCCGCGCCGCACCGGGAGCAAAACCGATGGTTCTCGCGCCACGTCAGAATCTGCGAGGCATAGCCGATCAGCGAATAGAGTTCGTCGGAGATTTGCGAATGGAGGCCGCGGATTTCGTTGAAGCAATACTCGCGGGAATCGGTTCTGGCCACGAAGCAGGGGGCGCCATCCAGCGTCCCGAGATAAACCGACTGTTCATCGGGACCCTGCCGGGGAATCGAATCGTCGGCGTTCAGCGCAAGGGTTCCGTCGTCCCGAAAAAGGAGTGCCCATGCGGACGACGGGTTGACCGGAGGGATGATGGCGGGTTCGAATTTCATGGTTTAAAGGATCAGCATGCAGTCGCCATGGCTGAAAGCCTTACGACTTCCGCTCGTGCCGGATTACTTCGAGTTGTTTGATGGTTTCAATGTCCTTCGGGCGCCCCATTGCTTTTTTGGCGGTGAGATTATCCACGCTTCTGGTCCATTGCGGCGCGCAGTTTTTTCATGGTGTTAAGCGTTCGGTCGTGCCGGCGGAGCCGTTCGGTCGGGCTAAGGCGCAGGTTTGCCCGGATCAACGAAAGATCGATTCCGTAGGCTTGCGCGTCTTCATGAACTGCCGTCTGCTTTTCCATGCCCGAACCTTAAGCCGCCCGAAGGCGGAACGACAACCCTTTCTTTAAAGGATCAGCATGCAGTCGCCATAGCTGAAGAAGCGGTACTTTTCGGCCACGGCGGTTTCGTAGGCCTGGAGCATCAGCTCGCGCCCGGCGAAGGCGGACATCATCATGAGCAGGGTCGATTTCGGCAGGTGGAAGTTGGTCAGGATGGCATCGACGTTCCGGAAGGCGTAGGGCGGATAGATGAAAATATTGGTCGAGCCTTCGGCGGCCTGGATTGCGGGAATGCTTTCGAGGGTCCGAACGCTGGTGGAGCCGACGGCGACGACCCGGCCACCGCTCGCCCGGGCGGCGGCAATCGTGGAGGCGGCTTCCTCGGAAACCCGATACCGCTCGTAGTGCATTTCGTGGTCGGTGATGATGTCCGCCGAAACGGGGCGGAAGGTGCCGAGGCCGACGTGCAGGGTCAGCTCGGCCTTGGATACGCCCTGCTGGGCCAGTGCTTCCAGCAGTTCCGGCGTAAAGTGGAGCCCGGCGGTGGGCGCGGCGGCGGAACCGGGATTTTTCGCGAATACGGTCTGGTAGCGGACTTTATCCTTTTCGACCTGCTCCGGGGTCTGCTCCTTGCGCGCGATGTACGGCGGCAGAGGCGGCACCCCCTCCTCGTCGAGAATTTCCATCAGCGGGCGGTCCGACTCGATTTTCAGCACCGCTTCGCCCAGCTCGCCGTCTTCGAGCATCGTGGCGCGGGCCTTGCCGGAGCAGAGCGAGAGCGCATCCCCCGCCTTTGGACGGCGCGAGGTTTTCATCAGCACCTTCCATTCGCCGGGACGGATTTCTTCCAGCAGCAGGAGTTCCACCTTGCCGCCGGAGGCCGCCTTGTGGCCGAAGACCCGGGCGGGAATCACTTTGGTATTGTTGAGCACCAGCACATCGGGCGCGCGCAGGTATTCGACGAGGTCGGCAATGCGCCGGTGCTCGATTTGGCCGGAGTCGCGGTGCAGCACCATCATGCGCGCGAGCTCGCGCCTTTCCGGCGGGTGCTGGGCGATGAGCTCAGGGGGCAGATCATAGTTGAATAGGTCGGTTTTCATCTGGTAACTTCCAAAGCCGCTGAAGGATACGCGCCTACGAGAGGAAATAAAGATGAAACCGACCATGACTTCGCCCCGCAAACAGGGTTTCTCGCTGATCGAACTGATGGCCGTGATCGTGGTCATCGCCATTCTCATCACGCTGGTCTCCCCGCAGATCGGCAAAGTCCAGCTCCGCGGCAAGCTCACCCAGCAGGCCCATCACGCCAAATCGATCGTCGAGGCGATCATCGCCAAGGAATCCGCCAGCCGCTTCAATTCCGGCTGGCCGCAGAGCGACCCCGACGGCGACGGCGAAACCTCCTACTCGTCCTCCAACGACTTTCTGGCCGATCTGGTGGAAGGCGGATTCCTGGACGTCGACTACACCTTTTTCGCGGGTCCCGGCATGACGCCCGCCCGGTCCGAAGCCGAGTTCCGCTCCGGCGGCGATTCGGTCAACGCCTGGTGCATCGTACTCGACGTCAACGACACCACGCCCGGCAACTTCCCCGTCGTATATCTCAAGAACATGACCGACATCAACGCGCAATCCTTCGGCGAAGATGTCGCCCCCTTCGGAACCAAGGGGTTCGCCTTCGCCACCAAAAACGGCGAGGCCATCTTCGTGGAAAAGGGCGACATCGAGGAAATCGGAAACCTGCAGGCCATTTTCGATCTGGGCGACGAAACCAGCGTGCAGGCTTTGGAACCCCAGTAACCGCGGCGGCTCCGGTTTTGCGGGTACGCGAAGCGCGGCAAAGCCAACCCGGTACTCCGCTGAAAACCAAGCCGATCAAAACAGGACCGCATCGCGGCCAGATTTGATGTGTCGCTTTCTATCCTCGTGATGAGGGGGATTGAAAGCCCCCGTTCTACCGCCGACAGGGCCAAACTGAATTTACAGAAGAGGTGTTACCCCCTCGTTGCAGTCAATACTCGTTTAGGATGAGAAGGAGAGACTGGTATGAATACGTTGAAAAACCTTGGGTTGATTTTGTCGGTCGGACTCGTTTCGAGCCTGTGCGTTACCCGTGCCGCCGAGTTGATGCCG
>NZ_JBFJYW010000197.1:0-7461 GCF_041622395.1 Pontiella sp.
CGACGGCGACGGAAACGCCGACCACCCCCATCAGCTCGATGCCGGGACGGATCATCTTGTCGTACTTGATGACCTTCATCGTCAGATGGCAAAAGTGCTCCAGGGCCGCGCCGAAACGGCCGATCTCGCGCTCCTGCAGGTTGAAGGCGCGGATTTCGCGCACGGCGCTGAGGTTTTCGCCGATGGTCCGGGAGATGTCGCCGCCCTGTTTCTGCACCTGCTTGGCCCGCTTGAGCTGGCGGCGGCCGAGATATTGGATCGGGAAAATAATGACCACGATGGTTCCGACGAACAGCAACAAGAAGAGCGTTTCACGCTGCTTCATGGAGAGGTAGATGAGCGCCCCGATGGCCCCGACCACGGTCATGGGCTGCACGACGAGATCGTTGGCCACCACGGTCAGCACCTGCTGCAAGGCGGTGGAATCCCCCAGCACGCGCGACATCAGGTCGCCCACTGTGTTTTTATGGAAGAACGAGAGCGGCAACCACTGCAACCGCGCGTGGACCTGCTGCTGGATCTGGAGCAGGATCCGCATGCCGGCATAGGAAACCAGGTAGATGTTGAAAAAACCGCTGATGGCCCGCACGGTCATGGCGGCCGGGAAAATCGAAATATAGGCCACCAGCACCCAGAAGTCCGGCGGCGGGCTGGCCAGAATGACGGGCAGCGCCTTGTAGAGCAGGAACGGCAGGCCAAATCCGCTGGCGGCGCCGGCGATGGCCCCGAACATCAGACCCAGAAAGAACTGCTTTCTGACGGGCTTGATCAACCCCGCATAGGGTCGGTACCGCGCTATTGTTTTGGAGATCGTGCTAGCCATTCGCTTCTTTCATGTCGTTCCGCATCCCCGCAAAAACCCACTTCATGCGGAAATAATCGGGAACAGTACTGGACCCCCCCCCCATCTTCAATAGCCGAAACCGCTTTTTCACGCGGAGGCGAGCTGCCCCGAAAGCGCCAGAAATTTCTTCATCACCAACAGACAGAGCAGCTCTTCCCTGCGCACGTCGGTAAAGATCCGGTAGTAGGCCTGGAAGTTGGCAATGATCGCCTTGGCCTCGTCCGGGTTGGCGAGGTAGTGGTCGATTTTCTCGGGCAGGTCCGCATAGTCGTCCCGCAGTTCGACATAATGCGTCCCCGGCACGAGCCGCCCCTCCATGAACCAGGTCTCGAACTTCGGTCGAACCATCAGACAGAGCGAATTCGACTGCGAAATCCATTTCAGGTTCGAGGCGACGTCGTTGCCCTCGATGGAAAGGATGAACTTGTAGCGGAGCTGCTCCTTGACGGTCATCTTCGGCTTCACCCAGTCGGGCTGGCCATCGGCCGTCGGTTCGTTCACCTGCCCCACATCGCACATCGGATGGTGCCGGTATTTCCGCAGGAAATCGTTGCGGTGGCGTTGTCCGCCGGCCCCGCGCCAAACCAACAGGTCCCGCTTATCCTCGTAGCGGAACGGATCATCCAGCGGAAAGAAATGCCGGATACGGTTGAGCTTCAGCAGCACATTGTTGGCGTTGTCGTCCGAAATCGGCCGGCTCTTCACCAACGAAGGATGGTCCATGACCCAGTTCACATCGCCGAATTGGTAATCGATGCGCACCTGCGGCGGGAAGCAACGCATCATGGCGCGCAGGTCGTAGTAATACATCGTCTGGCGGTTGCTGGGCACCCCCTTCAGCGTCACCGCGCCATCCGAAACCCCAAAAGGTTCGTCCAGCTTGCAATAGTAGCCGATCCGCTCGCCCAAACGCGCAAGCTCTTCATCGTCGAGGCCCCGCAACAGGCGATCCAACCGCCCGCGGTACAAGGACGTCGGCACCAGATAATGCTGCGGAACCGCCGCAGAAAAATAGGCGATCCGTCGAATTCGTTTGTCGGTTAGCAATGCCATTTCCCCACTCCCCCCGCCGGCAAATCAGTCGGTCTCCAGACACTGATCCAACCCGTTTTCGCAGCGAACCCGCTTCGAATCGATCGCCTCCTGCAACCTCGCCAAACTTTTCTTAACATGATCCTTGCTACACGGAGGATGGTCGAGATGGAATATGATGGCCCGACCATAGACGAACTTCCGCCGCAGCCCCTTGTTATACAACCGGATGCACAGGTCGGAATCCTCCCCGATCCCCCAACCTTCGTAGGCCTCGTCGTATCCGTTCACGGCGACTAAATCCTCCGTCCAGATCGCCAGATTGCACCCGATTAAACCTTTGTGCCGCCGATTCCGAATAACGACCGGAACCGGAAAACGGAACGATTTAACCAGTCCGCGGATTTTCCGGTGCAGGAAAAGCGAAAAAAAGGAGACTTCGTGCCGCAACAGGCCCTGGACCGCCTCCTCGCTAACGAAGGCCCGCCGCCCCTGCACAAAATATCCTTTCTCAGCCAGCTTGCGGTGATCCTCGATAAAACACGGCATCGGCAGGCAGTCGCCGTCCAGATAAACCACATACTCCCCGGTCGTGCGGGAGAGGGTAATGTTCAATATCCGGGTTTTCCGGAACCCCTTGTCCTCGTGCCAGCAATGGACAATATTCAGCTTGGACTCCCGGATCCATTGGTCCACCAACGCCCGGGTCTCCTCGCCAGATCCATCATCGGAGATCAAAACTTGCTCGGGCAGTTCCGTACCGCACTCGATCCGTCGCAATATCTCGCCAAGAGCCAGCGGATTGTTATATGTGCTGATAATCAGCGAAATCGTGGGCATGCAATCTCCTGTCCCAAAACCTATCCATACCAAAAATCTAGAATCTTCGAATAATAGACACGGCGGATTGCAAAGCAAAGGTAATCCTGCTTACTTCAGAGCCATGAATGCCTATGTCATCAACCTGCCCGACGCCGCCGAGCGGCGCGAACACGTCCAGACCAAACTCGCCGCCGAAGGAATCGATATGGTTTTGGTCGAAGCGGTATTGGGTCGGGCACTGGAACTGCCGCATCCCGACTATGACGAAACGGCCTACCGCCTGCGCCACGGCAAACGCACCAACCTCTCGGAGCTGGGCTGCTACTTCAGCCACATCAAGGCCCTCGGGATGTTCCTCGAATCCGGCCACGAACATGCGCTCATCCTCGAAGACGACGTCGATTGGTCCGTCGACCTGCGCGGCGTGCTCGACGCGGCCCTCGCGCATGCGCAGCGGTTCGACCTGCTCCGGCTCGAAGGCACCCACAGCGGCAGCCCCGTAAAAGTCGCCGACATGCAAAACGGCTTCAGCCTGTGCTGCAACCTGTCGCGCTACACGGGCTCGGGCGCCTATCTGGTCAACCGCAAGGCCGCCGCGGCCATGGTCGACCAACTGCGGCCGATGCGCCTGCCCTACGACCACGCCTTCGACCGCGAATGGACCTTCGGCATCACGGCCCTGAGCCTCCGCCCGGCCCCGATCCACCAGCGCAAGGACTTCGGCTCGCAGATCGTCGGGCAAACCAGCTACAAAAGCTTCAAGTTGCCGTTGCGCTATTTCACCGTGCTGCCCTACCGTGCCTTCAACGAACTTTCCCGCTTCGTTTGCCGAAGCCTCACCCTCCTGAAACAGAAAGGAATGCGCTAAATGAAAGCACGCGACCGACTCAAGTGGATGGGGCTCACGACCCTGGCCGCGCTCCCCTGGCGTGCCGCGGCCGCCATCGAGCGCCATTTGCCGCCGGGCCTCATGCTCAACCTCGATTTCCAAAACGTCACGAACGGCCTCATCCCCAGCAAGTCGCTCTATCCGCTGCATGTCCCGCTCGGCGATCTCACGATCGAATGGGCCAACTACCGCAACATGCTCTCGATCATGGACGGTCAGGGCCTCGACATTCCGCACAGCTCGCTGCTCGACCCCGACGGCCGCGAATGGATCGTCACCGCGCGGATCTTCGTCCTGTCCGACGGCATCGTGCTATCGCAAGGCAACGACGAGCATGGCTATGTCATCTATCTCACCGATCACGCCGTGCGCGCAACCATCCGGTCGGGCGCCTATTCCATGACGCTCAAGGAACGCGAGGACCGCGGCATCGGCAACTACCGCAAAAAATGGGTCACGATCGAACTGCGCATCAAGCCCGACACCGCCATCCTGAGCCTCAACCGCAAGCGCGTCGCCATGCTGAGCCTCGATGCCCCGTTCCGGGGCACCGACATGCAGATCCGCCTCGGCGCGCCGAGAACCCGCCCGCCCATCCTGAAGAACCTTCTGGACGTCGAGGATTCCGGCTTCACCGGGGCGTTCGCCTCGTTCAAGATTATCCGGCAATAGCCAGGCCATCGAAGCCCGACAGGAAGCCGACCACCTTTTCCTTCAGCGGGGCGGTTCCGCCCGCAACATCGCTTTCGATGTTGATCGGGATCTGCGGATCGTGCAGCGACTTGCGGACGAGGATCCAGCCGTCCGGGGTCGTCACATGAACGCCCTCGTAGTTGTTCGGCGTCAGCGACCAGCCCGCCTCGTTCGCCACGAACGCATCGAACGCCTTGAGCACCTCGTCGGCGTAGGCCGAAAAATCCGCGACCGTAATCTGCGGACGGAATTCGATCGCCTCGGCCGGCTCCGGCAGCTCGGCGATAAGCTCGTCGACCGTGCCCGCGCCCGCCGCCTTGAGCTGGGCGATCTTGATCAGGATCTTGGCAATCTGGTAGGCGCCGTCGTCGAGGAAATAGTTTTCCTTGAGCGCGCCGTGGCCGGAGGTTTCCAAGGCCAGGAACGAAGGCGTGCCGGCCTCGTTCAGGCGGATGGCTTCGTTGATGACGTTCTTGTAGCCGCGCTGGAAGCGATGATGCACGCCGCCGAGCTTTTCCTCGATCCACCACTTCAGCCCGGTCGAAGTAACCGAGTCGGTCACGATGGTCGAACCGGGGTGTTCGCCGAGGACGATGGTCGCCATCAGCGCAATGAAACGGTTGCGGTTGACCGGTTTGCCGTTTTTATCGACGGCCCCCGCGCGGTCGACGTCGGTGTCGAAGATGATGCCGAAGTCGGCGTGGTTGTCGGTCACCGCCGCAATGATGGCCTCCATCGCGTCGGGGTCTTCCGGATTCGGGATATGGTTCGGGAACGAGCCGTCGGGATCGAGGAAGCGGCTGCCCGCCGTATCGGCGCCGAGCGGCTGGAGCACCTTGTCCACGAAGAAGCCGCCCGCGCCGTTGCCCGCATCGACGACGATCTTCAGACCGTCCAGCGGCTTTTCGCTGCCGGCCCCGTTGCGGATGATTTGCACGAGATGGCTCGCGTAGTCGTCCATCAGCGCGGCGGTGGCCACCCGCTCCGGCCCGGCGGCCGCAACGGCGCCCGTTTCGGTGGCCAGCGTCAGGATTTCCTTGATGTCCGCCTTGCCCAGGCCCCCTTCGCGAATGAAAAACTTCAACCCGTTGCGGTTGAACGGAAGGTGGCTGGCGGTCAGCATGATCGAGCCGTCGTAGGCATAGTCTTCGAACACGGTCGACATAAACATCGCCGGCGTCGAGGCCAGCCCGCAGTCGTATACCGCGCATCCGGCTTTTTCGAGCCCCTGGAAAACCGCGGTCTTGATCGCCTCCGCCGAAAGGCGCGAGTCGTGGCCAACGCCCACTTTCAGCCCGCTCTTGCCCAGCTTCTTTTCCAGCCATTGGGCAAACGCGTTTCCGATCGTGCGCGCGATTTCGGGGGTCAGGTTGACCGGTTCGCCGGCGACGCCCTCGAGCGCCACGCCGCGCACATCGCTTCCATTCTGCAGCTTGAAATATGTATCCATCGCTAATAATCCTCCATGTCATTTGAACGAGCAACCGCACACCGGCCCACGCCGGGGGATTCGGATTGCATCCGCAAAACCCCTAAACCTAAATCCGGGAATCAAACCCCTGACGAACTCAGATGGACACGGATCCCCAATGAGATCAGGCGTTTTTCCCGCTTACCCGCCGGAGGAAGAGCCTGTTCGGCACATCCTGGTCATGAATCTGTGTTTATCCGCGTTCATCTGTGGTTCATTTACTTTTCTTGGCTAAAACCAAAGGTCTTGAGATTTCCAGATTCAGACCGGCCCCACCATAAAAATGTGCCCGAAATTCCAAACCGCATCATCACACGTTTAAACGTGTGATAAGCATCAGGCCTCGGGCGTTTCCGGCGAAACGGCGTAGTTTTTTCCGAAGAAGGCCTTGGCGGCAAAGATCCAGACGGAGACCAGGCCCCACCCCAACCCGAGCAACACCCCCGCATCGACAATGCCGCGCCAGGGCTGCGGCAGGCTCCGCACCGAAACGATCAACAGAATGATCATGGTGGTTAGGCTGTAGGCCACGATCTTGCGCTTGCGGGTGGCATGGAAGAAGCCGATGCAAAAGAAGGGCGCGAACACCACGCGGACGACCGTCGGATTGTTCCTCAGATAAAGGGCCCGGGCGGCGGCGCGCGGCGAGAACTTGAGGTGGAACCCCTTATAGCCCTCGGCATAGCCCATGAAAAGCAGGCTGGCCGCCAATGCGGCCCAATGCAACCGGCTAAAGGAAGATTCCGGCAACTCCGCGACATACGGCATCAGGCTGAACAGCCCGCGCCCCAGCACCAGGCTGAGCCCCGCAACCCCCCAAATCGCCCCGATTTTCCCCAGCAGGCCGCCGCCCCGCGCACTACCAGTGGTCATACCGCACCAATTCCGAAAGCGGCTTGCGGACTTTTTCGCGACCCTTTTCCTTGGGATGGCCCAGCAACAGGATCGCCAACGGCTCAATGCCCTCCGGCAGGCCCATCGCCTCGCGCACCATCGCCGGATCGAACGCGCCGATCCAGCAGCTGCCCAGCCCGTTGTCGGTGGCGGCAAGCGTCATGTGGTCGATGGCGATCGCGGCATCGACCTCCGCATAGTTCTTGTTGTCGTAGCGGTTGCGCACCCAGCCCTTTTCGCTTTCGACGCAGACCACCACCGCCACCGGCGCCTCGCGGAAAAAGGGGGCCGGATAGGCCGCCGCCAGCGCATCCAGCCCGAACGCGGCGCGCACGACGACAAACTGGAACGGCTGGAGATTCTTGGCCGTCGGCGCCAGGTTGCCCGCCTGCAAAATCTCCTGCAAGACCTCCTCCGCAACGGGTTCGGACGTGTAACTACGGATGCTGCACCGCTTTTCGGCGAGTTCGATGAATTTCATTTGAAGGCCTCCAAGGTTTTAGATTGCGGCAACTCTACCAACCCTCGATCCGATGAGAAGCCTTTTCAGCCTCCCGAAAACCGGCACGCCGATTGCTTTATATCAAGCCTCATCGCCTCCTCTACCGGGCGGAGGCCGCGGATCAAACCGCACATCCGCCTGGGAACCTCCCCCCAGCCCACAGCCACGCAACTCCACCGCAGTGTTTCCGGCGTCAACGAACGGCCAATCCACAACCTTTTTCATGGTCCACATCGTGGCATAGGGGCTGCTTTTGAGTTCAAAGAACTGTCAATCCACAACTGGTCCATCGCCGCGCTGGCGGCCCCCACCGC
>NZ_JBFJYW010000198.1:0-7363 GCF_041622395.1 Pontiella sp.
GAACAAGGTTTCGAGTGCCGCGCGGGATTGGGCTTGGAGGTTGAGCGGGCCGTCGGCGTTTTCCCAGTTTTTGACCGAGGCCGCGGAAACGCCGAGCCGGGCGGCGAAGGCGCGTTGGGAGAGCCCAAGCTGTTCCCGCAAGTCGCGGACGCACGCGGCGGAGGGCTCGAAGGTGGGCGGAGACGGTGGCGCGGATTCTTCTTCAAGGTCGACGCCGAAGACGGTGGCGACGGCATCGTCCGCGAGTGTTCTGCGGCGGCGCGAGCTCCGGCCGGCGGTCAGGTCGTCGATGGCGGCGTCGACGGCAATCAGCTCTTCGTGGTTGACGCCGCGCAGCTTGAAGAGCAGCTCCGGTTCGGTGTCGAGGCGGACGCCGATGCCGTACATCGCGGCGGCGATGTGTTTGCACATGTCGGCCCAGTCGGGGCAGTTGCAGTTGAACCGGATTTCCTTCGGGTGCGGAAAAAGGCCGTTCTCTTTGTCGGTGACGATTTCCATGATTTCGTCGGAGATTTTCCCTTGCAGCAGTTCGATCAGCGAGCCGATCTTGCCGCGGCACCGGTTTTTGATTGCGTCCCATTTCGCGGGATCCAGCGGTTCGATGTGGATGGAAAGTTCGTACATTTCCGAGCCGCTGACCATCGCTTTGGCGGTTTCGGGTTCGATGCCGAGGTGGCAGACCGAGCCGTTGCGGACATAGGTGCGGCCGCGCGGCAGGCGGTTGGAATAGTCCGAAAACTTTTCGAGGTGCCGGCACCACGCCTTGCCCCAGAAACTCGTCGCAATCCCGCGCGTTTTAAACGGCTCGATCGGCTGGATTTCCCGCCCCTCTTCGCGCAGCCGGTCCATCTTCCGCAGTGCTCGCCGCCGCCGCTCGGCAACGGGCACATATTGATAGTCATCAAAATCGTTCCAACTCATCGGGCGGTCTCCTCTGTTTCAAGGTCAAGGCTGACGAGGGCGAGCAGCTCCTCGTTGCTCATTTCGGTCAGGGCTTTTTCGGCGCCGCCTTCGAGGATTTGGTCGGCGGTCTTTTGTTTTTCGGTCAGTAGGCGGTCGATCTTTTCCTCGAGCGTGCCGGAAGTGACGAACTTATGGACGAGCACGTTTTTCTTTTGGCCGATGCGGAAGGCGCGGTCGGTGGCCTGGTTTTCGATGGCGGGGTTCCACCAGCGGTCGAAATGGACCACGTGCGAGGCGGCGGTGAGGTTGAGGCCGGTGCCGCCGGCTTTGATGGAGAGGACGAAGAAGGGCGGGCCGTCTTCGCGCTGGAATTGCTCGACCATTTCCTGCCGCTTTTTGACCGGGGTGCCGCCGTGCAGCACCAGGCCGGGGCGGCCGAAGACGGCGGCGAGGCAGTCGGCCAGCGGGTCGGTGATTTCGCGGAACTGGGTGAAGACGAGCACCTTTTCGCCGCGCGATTCGATCTCGGCGCAGAGCTCCGCGAGCCGCTGGAACTTGGCGCTGTGCTGCGGGTGATAGTCGCCCGTGCCCGTCAGCTGGTCGGGGTGGTTGCAGATTTGCTTGAAGCGCATGAGGTAGGTGAGTACCAGCCCTTTTTTCTGGATGCCGTCGGTCTCTTTCAGCTCGTTGAGCAGCGATTGGACGGACTGTTTGTAGAGCTTGGCTTGCGGCGGATTGAGCCCGCAGAAGACGGTCATCTCGGTTTTATCGGGCAGGTCGGAGATGATCGACTTATCGGTTTTGAGTCGCCGCAGAATGTAGGGATTCACCAGGCGGCGGAGCGGGGCATAGTGCTCGTGGTTGCCGGACTGGATGGCTTTGGTGAACGCGGTGAATTGCGATGCGTTGCCGAGCAGGCCGGGGTTGAGAAAGTCGAACAGCGACCATAGGTCGCCGAGGCGGTTTTCGATCGGCGTGCCCGTCAGCGCGATGCGCGCCTCGGCCTTGAGCTTGCGGACGGCCTTGCTCTGGCGGGTGGAGTGGTTTTTGATCGCCTGCGCTTCGTCGAGGATCGCCCAGCTCCACTCGGTTTCGGTCGGCCAGGCCAGCCGGGTGAGCATGCCGTAGGTGGTGATGACCAGATCGGCGTCGGCCAGGTCGGGGAGATGAAGGTCGTCCGCGTTTTCAGACCGATGCGCGATGAAGAGGTTGAGCGACGGCGCGAACTTGGCGGCCTCGCGTTTCCAATTGCCGATCAGCGAGGCGGGCACGACCAATAGCGCAGGCTTCGCGCCGGGAGCATCGGTCTTTTTGCGCAGCAGCGCGGCGAGCACCTGAATGGTTTTACCCAACCCCATATCGTCGGCCAAACAGGCGCCGATTCCGATGTTGGCGCAGAGCCAAATCCAGTTGAGGCCGTCCTCTTGGTAGGGCCGCAGTTTGGCGTTGAGGGTTTCGGGCGGGGCGAGTCGTTCGGGGTTGCGGAGCTGATCGAGCGTTTCGGCCAGCCATTCGCCGGGCTGGGTGAAGGCCCAGTCGCGATGTTCTTCGAGCTCCTCTTCGCTTTTCAGGTTGGCGGGCGCACCTGCCAAGAGGCGCATGCCTTCGGCAAAAGAGATGCCGCCGTGCCGTTCGATGGCCTCCCAGTGCGCGAGCGCCTGCTGGAGTTTTTCGCGATCCACCTCCACCCACTGGCCGCGCAGCAATACCAGTCCGTCTTCGCCGGCGAGCAATTCGTTGATTTCCGCGCGGGTGAGCCGTTGGCCATCGACCACCACCTCCAAATGGAAGTCGAGCAGGGCGTTGATCCCCAGACCGCCCTTTTTTTGTTCGCCGATGGTAACCGCCACCTGCGGGCGGCGCGTTCGCTTTTTCCACCAGTTCGGCAGGCGCGCCAGCAACCCGGCTTCTTCGTAAACGGGGATGCCCTGCAAAAATTCATAGGCCTCGTCCGGTAGCCAGACGAGCGGATGAAAAATGTCGCCCGTTTCCACCAGATCCGCCAACAACGGATTGTTCTTTGCGGCGGTGTTGATCGGCGCGAGCAACTTGAGCAGAGCGGGCTTGTTGTTGGCGCCCGCGTATTCCTTGAGCGCTTTGCCCAGCGGCAATTGCTGCACGCGCCCGGCCTGGGTGAGGCCGGCGGCATAGGTGGCCATGAACGCGAACGTATATTCGGGATCGCCCTTGTTTTCAGCCAGGTGCAGCGTAACGCGGCCCACGCGCGACCAAAGCGGCGCATGCGTTTCCAGAAAACCGGCCAGCCCCGTTTCGGTTTGCTGCTCCCGCGTCCACGCTTCCATCCGCTTCCAGATCGCTGACAGCACGTCGGGCGAAAGATATTCCGCGCCGCGCATCGGCGGGGCGTTTAATACGATTTCCGCGAGCTCGGCCGGCGATGGCGGCGGCACCGCCAGCGCTTCGCCCTCGGGGATGTGGCAGAGCGCCCGCAGAAACCGGCCGCCGAATGCGCGCCAATAGTTGGTCGAGGCATCGGTCTCGGCGTCGGGCTTATGCCCGGCCAACCCGATCAGCCCCGCCGCGTCGGATTCGGAAAACGCCGCCAAGGCCCCATCGCGACAAATGACGCTGCCGTGCGGGCTGAGTTCGAGCTTGCCGGGGATCATCTCTCTATTTGGTCAGCAGGAAGGTGGCGGTTTCGTAGGTGGCGTAGACGCCGCCGTCGGAGGCGAAGGCTTCCTGATAGTCGGCGACGAGCTGGCTGAGTTCGGAGCGGTTGAGCGGGGCGTTGCCCGTGCTGACCTTGCCGCCGGTCACGCCCTGTTCGTGGATGGCCTTGAGGAACGCCTTGGCATCCTCGTAGACGATCTCTTCCTCGGAATGTTTCCGGCGTTCGAGCTGGAAGCCGGCCTCTTGCAGGCAGGCCTTGGTTTCCTCGTAGGTGGGCAGGGTGATCGCCGGCGTCTTTTCGGGGCAAATCTCGCCGCGCAGGCTATGCAGTTCCTTGAGCGTCCCCTGGAGCATCATTCCCAGCGAAAAGGTGCCGCCGGGCTCCAGCAGTTCGAAAATGTTTTCGAACGTCGCCTTGAGGTCGGCCACCCAATGGAGCGCCGAGCTGGAGACGATCAGCGGGTAGCGCTCGCCGCCCCACCAGGTCTGCGCATCGCCGACGATCCAGTTGATGTGCGGATATCGGGCAAACTTGGCGCGGCTGTGTTCAATCATTTTCTCGGCCACGTCGACCGCGTCGATCAGCACTTCCGGGAAGGTCTGCGTCAGCAGGCGGGTCAGCTGTCCGGTGCCGCAACCGAGTTCGAGAATCTGCTCGGGGTACATTTCCGGAAGCATGGAAACGACGGATTGCGCCAGAGCCAGTTGCGGGCGGGCGTGGCGGTCGTAGGTTGCGGCGGCGGCTGAAAAACGGTTTCCGATCATTGCATCTCTCCTGAACAGCCGCGCACCTTGCGGCATTCCCCCGATCAATGCAATCCTCCGCTTGCCCTGAAAAGCCGCCGCCCGCATACTCGTGTTTGATCGAGCCGAAGTCGATCGGCTTTACAAAGAAGGGCGTTCGGAGTAAGTGGGACTTCTACAAAAGGTGGACCATGATTATTGAGATTGCTGAGTTGTTGAACCTCTCCGTTCCGCTGGCCGAAAGGCTGGTCTACACGGCGGAGGGGGTGATTATCCTGTTTTTCGTCAAGATGCTGACCAACTGGTTGGTGGGCCGGAAAATCAGCGACGACAAACGGCGCTACCACGCCCGCAAGACGATCACCTATTGCTATACCGTTGTGTTGGTGGTGATGCTGGGCTCCATCTGGTTCAAGGGAATGGCCTCGCTCGGTACGTTCCTCGGTCTGGCGTCCGCCGGCCTGGCCGTCGCGCTGCACGATACGATCGCCAACATGGCCGGCTTCATTTTCATCGAAGCGCGCAAACCGTTCCGGGTGGGCGACCGCATCGAAATCGGCGAGGTGCAAGGCGATGTGATCGACGTCCGGCTTTTTCAGTTCAGTGTCGTCGAGGTCGGCAACTGGGTCGATGCCGACCAGAGTACCGGACGAATCGTCCATGTGCCCAACAGCCTGGCGATGCGCATCCCCTGCGCCAATTCCCACATCGGTTTCGAATACATCTGGAACGAGGTGCCCGTGCTGATCACTTTTGAAAGCGACTGGAAGAAGGCGAAGCAACTGCTGCTGACCATCGGCCGGGAAAACGCCGAAAGCCTCTCGCTCGGGGCGCAGGAGCAGATCCGCCGCGCCGCCCGCAAATATTTGATCGTGGCCGGCAAGCTGACGCCCACCGTCTACACGTCCGTCAAGGATTCCGGTGTGTTGCTCACCATCCGCTATCTGGTCGATCCGCGCCAGCGCCGCGGGACCCAGCAGAAAATCTGGGAGGATATCCTCGAAGCCTTTGCCGCCGAGCCGAACATTGATCTCGCCTACCCGACCACCCGCCTCTACCATCTGAATCAATCGAAACCATCTGTTCCGGAGTCCCCAAGATGACCATAAACACGAAAGTCCCCGTTGCCGCCGAAGCCCGTTTCCCGTCTCCCCTGCGCTTTGCCGGCTGCGACCCGACCACCGCCATCCGCTACCGCACCGAACATGATCGGGTGCGGGTCTACCCGTGCATCACCCAGGAGCTCGACGACCCCGAAACCGTGTTCGAGCGCGCGGGACCGCGCGAATGGATTACGGATGACCCCGCCAACATGACCGTCGCCATCGTGACCTGCGGCGGCCTCTGCCCGGGGCTCAACGATGTCATCCGCGGCTTGGTGATGAGCCTGTGGCACCATTATGGCGTGTCGCGGGTGCTGGGCATCCGCTATGGCTATGCCGGGCTCACCCCCGCCGGGCTCGAACCCTTCGAACTGACGCCCGACAACGTGGACGAAATCCACCGCGACGGCGGCTCGGTGCTCGGCGTCAGCCGCGGAGCCCAGGATGTTGCCGTGATGGCCGAGCGCATGCGGGAATTCGGCATCTCCAAACTGTTCGTGATCGGCGGCGACGGAACCCAGCGCGGGGCGCTGGAGTTGGCCGGGGTCTTGGACGGCGTGTCCGTTATCGGAATCCCGAAGACGGTCGACAACGATATCTTGTGGGTCGACCAGACGTTCGGATTCGACACGGCGGTGGACATCGCCGCGCGGGTCATCTCCGACGCCCACGTCGAGGCGCGCTCCACCGAACGCGGCGTCGGCATCGTGAAGGTGATGGGGCGCGATAGCGGGTTCATCGCCGCCTGCGCGGCGCTGGCCTCGCTCGAGGCCAACGTGGTGCTGGTGCCCGAAGTGCCGTTTGCCATGGAGGGCGCCGACGGATTGCTCGGCTTTCTGGAGCAGCGGCTCGAACGCAAAGACCATGCCGTGATCGTGGTGGCCGAGGGCGCCGGGCAGGAACATTTCCACGGACTGAAAGTGCGGCGCGACGCCAGCGGCAACAAGCTGCACCAGGACATCGGCGAGTTGTTGTGCGAGCGCATCGAGTCGCACTTCAACGAAATCGGAAAGCCGGTGAAGTTGAAATACCTCGATCCGGGCTATTCCGTCCGGTCCGCGCCCGCCTGCGGCACGGACCGCATCTACTGCACGCGGCTGGCGCACGCCGCCGTGCATGCCGCCATGGCCGGCAAAACCGCCATGATGGTCAGCCGCTGGAGCGGCCACTACGTGCATGTGCCGCTGGAGCTGGTCACCCAGGGCCGCCGCAAGATCAATCCGGGGGGCAGTCTGTGGCGCACGGTACTGGAGGCGACGGGCCAGCCCTGTCTTGCCGAAGGGGCCCGGAACGGAGAGTCCTGCCGATGAAGATCGAACCCAATCTCCTCCGCCTGATTTATTCCGTATGCTTTTTGGTTTTGAACTACTGCGGATTCCTGCTGTTTAAACGATCGGCGAAAAAAACGCATGTAAGCAAAGGGCTGCGCCAGTCGCGCTATTTTGCGATCCGCAAACTGCTTCGGCTGCTGTCGTTCGGGATTGCCGTGGTTGGGTTGATCCTGATTTGGGGGCTCAGTTTCCGGCATGTCTGGCTCACGGTTTCGAGTGCGGTGGCGGTCATTGCCATTGCGTTTTTCGCGGTTTGGAGTCTGGTGGGAAACATCCTCGCCGGGATTCTGCTCTTCTTTACGACGCCCTTCCGGATTGAAGATGTCATTGAAGTGATGCCGGACGGAATCAAGGGACAGGTGCTGGCCATCAATACCTTCTATACCGTGCTGCGTAACGAGGAGCTCGATTATATCAACGTTCCGAATTCGCTGTTCTTCCAGAAATATATCCGTGTACAAAAACACGCCGCCTCTTCGTCCGCTGCGCCGGCGGGGGCGAATGAAGCCGCCAAAGCCGCGGCGGCCGGCAAGCGACAGGAGCCTTAGAAGATGGTCGATTATTCCCAACTCTGGAATCCGCATTCTTTAGCCTGCGGTCAGACGCTCGAACTGGAACTGGGTTCGCTGCATCTTTGGATTCACCGCGGCA
>NZ_JBFJYW010000199.1:0-7361 GCF_041622395.1 Pontiella sp.
CTATGCGCCGGGGTTGGGCTGAAGGGGAAATGTTTAATCATCACCGACGAAAACGTCGGCGGGCACTATGCCGCCATCGTCAAGGCGTCGCTGGAAGGCGCCGGTTTTTCGGTGGGCCTGATCACGCTGCCGCCGGGCGAGCCGACGAAGTGCGGCGAGCAGGTGTTTGCGCTGCATAGCGAATGCGTGAAAGCCGGGCTCGACCGCAAATCGTTTATCGTGGCGCTCGGGGGCGGGGTCATCGGCGATTTGGCCGGTTTCGTGGCCGCGACCTATTTGAGGGGCATCGATTTCGTGCAGGTTCCGACCACGCTGCTTTCGATGGTCGACAGCTCCGTCGGCGGCAAGACGGGCGTGAACATTCCCGAAGGAAAGAACCTCGTGGGCGCGTTTTACCAGCCGCGGCTGGTGCTGGCCGACCTCGATTCGCTCAAGACCCTGCCGCCGCGCGAATATGCCGCCGGGCTCGCCGAGGTCGTCAAATACGGCATCATCTACGATGCCGCGTTTTTCGAGACCCTCGAAGCAAACGTGGACGGGCTCGCCGACGTCAACAACTCCGAGCTACTCGCCCGGATGGTGGGCCGCAGTTGCGAGATCAAGGCCGCCGTCGTTGCGCAGGACGAGCGCGAGGGCGGGCTCCGCGCCATTCTCAACTTTGGCCACACCGTCGGCCACGCGGTCGAAAATGTCGCGGGTTACGGCGAATATGTGCACGGCGAAGGCGTGGCGATCGGTTCCGTCTACGCGGCGCGCGCCTCGGTGGCGGTCGCGGGCCTTTCTCCGGCGGAGTGCTTGCGGATCGAAGCCATGTTCCGGGCGCTGAAGCTCCCGGTGAATGCCCCTCGATTTCAATGGCCGGATCTGCGCAAAGCGCTTTCGGTCGATAAAAAGACGGTCGGCGGAATGCCGAAATTCGTGCTCGTTTCCGCAATCGGGAAATCCAGCATCGGCAACGAAATCCCGGAAGCGCTCATGGAGCAACTCTGGAACGGATTATAAAACACGAAGGCGCCAAGGACTCCAGGAGTCACAAAACCGAGCATTCGTATTCCTTGGTGTGCTTCATGTCTTAGTGGTTAATTTTTATGCAGGATCGGGAAGCATATATTGTCTTGAACATGATCGAGGGGCTCGGGCCGGTGAGCGTCCGGCGTCTGATCGACTGCCTCGGTTCGCCCAAGGCGATTCTGGAGGCCGACCGCGAGGCGCTGATGAAGGCGCGCGGGGTCGGCGAAAAGCTGGCCCTGAAGATTCTGTCCCAGCGCGACGCGATCGATGCGGCCGAGGAGATCGATAAGGCGGCCGACTTCGGGGCGCGGATCGTTACGATGGTGGACGATGAATATCCCGCGGCGCTCAAGGCCATCCACGATCCGCCGCTGGCCCTCTATATAAGGGGGCGCTTTTTGCCGGAGGATTCCAAGGCGCTCGGCATCGTGGGTTCGCGCTCGACCTCGCACTATGGCCTGAGTGCGGCGGATCGGCTGGCGTACCAGCTCGGGCAGACCGGATTCACGGTCGTGAGCGGACTGGCCCGCGGCACCGATACCGCGGCGCACGTGGGCGCGCTCAAAAGCACGGGCCGCACGATCGCCGTGCTCGGCGGCGCTCTCGATTGCCTCTATCCGCCGGAAAACGCGGAGCTGGCCGACCGCATCGCCAAGCAGGGCGCGGTGGTCAGCGAATATCCGCTCGGGCGCCAGGCCGACCGCATGACGTTCCCGTACCGCAACCGCATCATCAGCGGGCTGAGCATGGGCGTGCTGTTGATCGAATCCGATCTCAAGGGCGGGTCGATGCATACGACCGAGGCGGCGATGGAGCAGGGGCGCACCGTGTTTGCGCTGCCGGGCCGGATCGATACGCCCGGCGCCCGCGGCCCGCACATGCTGATCAAGAACGGCGCCAAGTTGGTCGAGTCGTTGGATGACATTTTGGAAGAGTATGAATTCCTGATCCCGCCGTCGGAGCTGGAGGCGCCCGAGCGCGCGCCTGCCGCCCGGCCGGAGGTCCCCTTGGATGATCGGGAAAGCAGGATTGTCGATGCCCTTTGGCAGGAGCCCTTGGATGTCGATTCCTTGGCCCGGTTGATCGGGTTCAAGAGCCATGAGCTGAGCGGCGTCCTGCTCGGGCTCGAAATGAAAAGGGTGATTCGCACGCTGCCCGGCAGAATGGTCGAACTCTCGGATGACCTTCGGCAGATGAGATAGACACGAAGGCACACAGGACTCTAAGAGATGAATTATGAACCGTTGCCAGATGAGCTGGAACGAATCGGGAAGGAAATTGTCGATTCGGCTTATCGCGTTCATCAGGAGCTCGGGCCGGGGTTGCTTGAGTCGGTTTACGAAGAGTGCATGGTTTCCCATCTTCGGAAGAACGGTCTAAAAGTCGAAGTGCAGGATTGTCTGCCGGTTGAGTTTGATGGGCAGGTGCTTCAGCAAAACAAAGTAAGAATCGACATGGTGGTGGAGGATAAGGTCGTTGTAGAAAACAAGGCCGTTTCGGAAATGAATCCTCTATTCGAAACCCAAACCCTGAATTACCTCAGGCTAGGTGAGATGCGTTTGGGTTATTTAATCAATTACAACGTCACTTTAATAAAAAACGGCATTAAGAGATTCGTTATCTGAACTTCGAGTCCTTTGTGCCTTAGTGTTTGAAAACCCCAGGTAGGAAGAGCAATGAGCAAAAACCTCGTAATTGTGGAGTCGCCCGCGAAGGCGAAGAAGATCAACCAGTTCCTCGGCAAGGACTACTGCGTGATGGCCTCCGTCGGCCATGTGCGCGACCTGCCGGCCAAGAAGCTCGGCGTGGATGTCGAAAAGGGCTTCGAGCCGGAATATGTCGCCACGACGCGCGGCAAGAAGGTGCTGAAGGAGCTCAAGGCCGAGGCCAAGAAGTGCGAGAACATCTATCTCGCGCCCGACCCGGACCGCGAAGGGGAGGCCATTGCCTGGCACCTCTACGAAGCGCTCAAGAAAACCGTCCCGGACGAAAACTTCTACCGCGTGACCTACAACGAAATCACCAAGTCCGCGATCCTGGCCGCCTTCGAGCAACCGGAAAAGATCGATATGGACCGGGTGAATGCGCAGCAGGCGCGCCGTATTCTCGACCGTCTCGTCGGCTTCCAGGGCAGTCCGGTCGTGCGCAAACAGATCCGCGGCGCGCAGAGTGTTGGCCGCGTGCAGACCGTTGCGCTTCGGCTGGTGGTCGAGCGCGAGAACGAGATTGCCGGGTTCCAACCCGAGACCTATTTCACCGTCGGCGCGCAGGTCCGCAAGCAGGAGGCGCCGCTCGACCCGTTCACGGTCAAGCTCGCCCGCATCAACAACGAGCCGATCGGCATCAAGGACCGCAAGCTGCTGCCGGGCGCCGTAAAGACCATGGAGCAGCTCGAAGGCATCCAGAAGGAGCTCGACAACAGCCCGCTGAAGGTCCGCGACGTCATCACCAAGGTGGTCACCCGCCGGGCCCGTCCGCCGTTCATCACCTCCACGCTGCAGCAGTCGGCCTCCGGTTCGTGCGGCTTTGCGCCGGCCCGGACCATGGGCATCGCCCAGAAACTCTACGAAAGCGGACTCATCACCTACATGCGTACCGACTCGTTCAATATCGCCAAGTCGGCGCAGGACGAGTGCCGCCAGTTCATCGGCAACAGCTACGGTTCCGAATACCTGCCCGAAAAGCCCAACTTCTATAAAAGCAAGGGCGCCGCGCAGGAGGCCCATGAAGCCATCCGCCCGACCGACGTGACCGTCGAGCCCGGCCGCGAAGGCGTGAAGCTCGAGGCCGCCGAGCAAAAGCTCTACAAGCTGATCTGGGAGCGCTTTGTCGCCAGCCAGATGGTTCCCGCGAAGATTGCCCGCCGCACGGTCGAGGTCGAGGCGGGGACGCAAAACAGCTACCTGTTCCGCGCCACCGCTTCCGAGATCGCATTTCCCGGCTACATGAAGGCCAGCGGCATCGAAGCCGCCGCCGACAAGCCGAAAGAGGGCGACGACTCCGAAACCGAAACCATCCCGCCGCTGGTCAAGGACGAAAACCTCGACGTACTCGACTGGCTCTCGGAACAAAAGGAAACCAAGCCCGTTGCGCGCTATACCGAGGCCTCGCTCATCCAGGCGCTGGAAGAGAACGGCGTCGGCCGTCCGTCCACCTACGCCGCGATCATGTCGAAGCTCGACGAGCGCGAATACGTCGTCAAGGACAAGCGCTCGCTGATCCCGACCGAGCTCGGCAAGGAGCTCGTCACGCTCGTGCTGCGGACCGAGGAAAAGCTCAAGTCCGGCAACAAGGTCGATCTGTTCGAAGTCCGCTTTACCGCCGACATGGAACACAAGCTCGACGAGGTTGAAGAGGGCAAGATCGAGTGGACGGATATGATGCAGGAGTTCTACCCCTCGCTGCTCGAATGGATCGAGCACGCGAAGGAGACCGCCGATCCCGCCATGGTCGCCAAGTGTTTCCAGGCGTTGGAAGCCGTCCGCGAATGGGCGCCCGCCGTGAAGTCCGGCCGCCGCGTTTACGACGACCGCAAAACCTTCGAAGACCTCAAGGAAAAGGTCGACGAGGGCGAGCTGCTCTCCAAGCGCCAGGGCGAGATGCTGCATAAGATGTGCTGCCGCTACATCCAGCAGATCTCCCCGGAACTGGCCGCCGAACTGGAGCTGATCGAGCCGGAAGCCGTCCGCGGCGATACGCCGCGCAAGATCGAGCTGCTGGCCAACGTCAAATTCGAGGAGCCCCGCAAGGTGGGCAAGCGCACCTACGACGACAAGAAGTTCGTCTCCTCCCTCGGCGACCAGATCGCCATGGGCAAACGCCTTTCCGAGCGCCAGCTGGCCTATCTCGATACGCTGCTGACCAAATATTCCGACCAGCTCGAAAACTTCGAGGCCATCAAGGCCGAGTTCAAGCTCGACGAGAAGGAGGAGGTCGAGGCCGATCCCACGACGGCTCCGGTGCTGGCGCTGTTCGACCACGTTGCCGAGTGGGCCGAGCCGACCACGCGCGGCAAGCGCGAGTTCAACGACAAGACCTTCTTCGAGTCGATTTCCGCGCAGTTCAAGGGCAAGGGCTCGCTCTCCGACCGCCAGCTCGCGGCGTTGAAGAAGATGGCCGCGCGCTATGCCGACCAAATCCCGAACTATGCCGCCGCGCAGGATCAATACGGCCTGCCCGCCCCGCGCGTGCCGAAAAAGAAAAAGGAAGAGGCGGCGGACGCGGCGGAATCCTAGAAAAAGGCCGCAGGCCGCAAACGCCTGCGCAAGCCCCTCGGCGGCGGGGGAAAGAGGATTCGACCCCCGCCGCAGATTTTAGCGCTGCCCCTGAAAAAATCCGTGCAATCGGTTCGGGGGCTAGGTACAAATGCACCCCTAGTTTTGAATACAACGGAGATGGAGAATGGATGTGAAGATTGAACGCGCGCTGCTGAGCGTATCCGACAAGGCGGGAATTTTGGATTTCGCCCGTCATTTGCATGAAATGGGAGTGGAGCTGCTGTCCACCGGCGGAACCGCCAAGGCCATCCGCGAAGCCGGGATTCCGGTCAAGGACGTCTCCGAGTTCACGGGCTTCCCGGAAATGCTCGACGGCCGCGTCAAAACCCTCACGCCGCAGGTCCACGCCGGCATTCTCTACATGCGCGACAACGACGAACACGTCAAAACCATGATGGATCACGGCCTCGGCCAGATCGATCTCGTCTGCGTCAACCTCTATCCCTTCGAAGAAACCATCGCGCGGGAAGGCGTCACCCTCGCCGAGGCGATCGAGCAGATCGACATCGGCGGCCCGACCATGATCCGCTCCGCCGCCAAGAACATGAAGTTCGTCACCGTCGTCACCGACCCGGCCGACTACGCCCGCGTGATTGCCGAAATGAAGGCGAACAACGGCGCCACCACCGAAGGCTTCCGCTTCGTTCTTGGCCAGAAGGTGTATGCCCGCGCCGCCGAATACAACGCGGCCATCGCCACCTATCTCGCCGAACAGGTTGCCGAACAGAAGCTTTCCAAGCCCTTCATCAAGGCCTACTCCGACGGAGCCGAGCTGCGCTACGGCGAAAACGCCCACCAAAAAGCCTGGCTCTACAAGGATGCCGATTCCCGCGAATCGACCATCGCCCTGGCCGAAGTCCTGCACGGCAAGGAGATGAGCTACAACAACTATGTCGATGGCGACGGCGCGCTCGAAGCGGTCAAGGATCTTTCCGGCAAGCCGGGCGTTGCGGTCATCAAGCACACCAATCCGTGCGGCTACGCCACGGGCGCAACCCTCGCCGAAGCCTTCGAAGCCGCCTGGGCGGGCGACCCGGTCTCCGCCTTCGGTTCCGTCATCGCCGTCACCCAGCAGGTCGATCTCGCAACCGCGGAGTGCCTCGACGGCCGCTTCATCGAAGCCATCATTGCCCCCGGCTATGCCGCCGACGCGCTCGACCACCTCAAGAAGAAAAAGAACCTGCGCATCCTCAAGCTCAAGAAGCCGATGGGCAAAGCGCTGCCGCAGCGCATGGTCAAGCAGATCAACGGCGGCCTGCTGGTGCAGGATCTCGATACCGAGATTCTCGAAAAGTGGGAAGTGCCGACCAAGGCGCCGTTCGACGAAACCAAGAAAGAGCTCGCGCTCTTCGGGATCGCCGCGGCGAAGCACACCAAGTCCAACGCCATCGTTCTGGTGCAGGAATACAAGCCCGGCCAATTCCGCGTGCTCGGCATGGGGGCCGGACAGCCCAACCGCGTCGACGCGCTCAAAAAGCTCTCGGTCTCCAAGGCGGTCGAAAACCTCAAAACCGAGAACCCGGAGATCACCGACGCGGAGATCCAGCAGACCATCGGCGAGTGCGTTTTCGTCTCCGAGGCCTTCTTCCCGTTCGCCGACAGCATCGACGCCGCCAGCGAAATGGGCGCGAAGTTCATCGTCCAGCCCGGCGGCTCCATCCGCGACGACGAAGTCATCGCGGCCTGCAACAAATACGGCATCGCCATGGCCATGACCAACATGCGCCACTTCAAGCACTAGCCTGCAGGCGCGCATCCTGCCGCATTGCATCCGCAAAGCCCGCTCGCCGAGCGGGCTTTGTTGTTTCCGCTTTTTCAGCACCTTATTCACATGGTTCAGCAAAGCGGAAATAGTTGATTTTGGCGGCGAGGTGGTGTGGTTGTTCAATCCGGAAGCGCAGCGAATGGTATCGGGTTTGTAGGGCCGGAATGGCTGAAAGTGTCGGGGCGCTTTCGGTCGACCTCGCGTCGCGCCGCCCCATGAATCGCAATCAAATCCCCTCGCCCTGAAGGGGCGATGCCCAAGGCTCAACCTCGAAAAGTAAATGAACCACAGATTAACGCGGATAAACA
>NZ_JBFJYW010000200.1:0-7302 GCF_041622395.1 Pontiella sp.
ATCGATGACGCCAAGGCAACCGTCGCCGTTGCGGCCACCCTCAACAACGGAACCGCCAAGGCGCAAAAAGCCACCGTGGAGTCGGTCGTGCTCGACCCCGCAGGCCATCAAGTGGCCTCCTCGAAACAAGCGGTTCTG
Source organism: Pontiella sp. (assembly GCF_041622395.1). NCBI lineage: Bacteria > Pseudomonadati > Kiritimatiellota > Kiritimatiellia > Kiritimatiellales > Pontiellaceae > Pontiella > Pontiella sp. The sequence goes on from NZ_JBFJYW010000200.1 coordinate 139, forward strand.
CTGGTCGCCAACGGGCAGAGCGCCGCAACACTGGCGCTGAACGTCGAAAACCCGGCCCGCTGGTCGCCGGACTCGCCGGCCCTCTACACGCTGGTCAGCACCATCACGATCAACGGCAAAACGATCGATACCAACACCACCCGCTTCGGCATCCGCTCGCTGAAGTTCGACCCGAACGAAGGCTTTTTCCTCAACGGCAAGTCCACCAAGCTCAAAGGCGTGTGCGAGCATTCCGACGCCGGGCTCGTCGGCTCGGCGATTCCCGAAAAGGTGCTGCGCCGCCGCCTGCAGATTTTGAAGGACATGGGCTGCAACGCCATCCGCGTTTCCCACAATCCGCGCCGCCCGATCTTCTACCGTCTGTGCGACGAGATGGGCATCATGGTCATGGACGAGCTGTTCGATGGCTGGGGCGCCAAGAGCAAGCACGACTACGGCCGCCACCACTTCAAGGAGTGGTGGAAAACCGACGTCAAGGACTGGGTGATGCGCGACCGCAACCATCCCTGCGTCATCATGTACAGCATCGGCAACGAAACCGGAATCAAGGACGAGCACAACATCAGCGCCGAGGTGAAGAAATACGACACCACCCGCCCGACCACCGGCGGCAGCCTCTTCTACGGCGTCGATGTGGCCGGCTTCAACGCGCCGGGCGGCACGCCGGGCATCCTCGAAAAGTTCCACGAAGAGAATCCCGAAAAGCCCGTCGTATTAACCGAGGTGCCGCATACGCTGCAGACGCGCGGGTTCTACCGCACGCTCACCTGGTGGCGCAACCGCAGCATCATGGTCAACCCCTTCCCGGCTTACAACGACAAGCAGATCTTCTTCGACGGGAACGAGCGCTACAGCTCGTCCTACGACAACTGCGGCGTGCGCATCACCGCCCGCACCTGCTGGAAGCGCACCAAGGAAACGCCGTGGATCATGGGCGAGTTCCGCTGGACCGGATTCGACTATCTCGGCGAAGCCTCGTTCGGCGGCGGCAAATGGCCGGCGCGCATCTGGAACTTCGGCATCATCGACCTGTGCGGCTTCCCGAAGGACCACTATTTCTTCTACCAGAGCCAATGGACCGACGAACCGATGGTGCACATCCTGCCGCACTGGACGCACCCCGGCATGGAAGGCGTCGAGATCCCCATGGTCGCCTACTCCAACTGCGAAGAGGTTGAACTCTTCCTCAACGAAAAATCGCTCGGCAAGCAGCCGCCGCGCGACCTGCTCGACTTTGTCTGGAAGGTGCCCTACGAAGCCGGCACGCTCAAGGCCGTCGGCTATCGCGGCGGCAAGGCCGTGGCCGAAAAGGTGTTCAGAACCGCAGGCGCCCCGACGACGATCGAATTCACCGCCGACAACCAGGCCCTGGCCGCCGACCGGTTCGACATCAGCCACCTCACCGCGACCATCAAGGACGCAACGGGCGAATTCGTGCCGTGGGCCTGCAACCGCATCGACTATAAAATCGAAGGCCCGGTCGAGCTGCTGGGCTTCGACAACGGCGACCCGCTCGACGTCACCACCCACCGCGAAACCTACCGCAAAACCTTCAACGGCCTCGCGCTCGGCATCTTCCAGGGCACGGACCAGGAAGGCGCGATCGAAGTCACCGGCGCGGGCATCCTCGGGCGCACCCTCTTCCCGGAGAGCACCGTCATCAACATCGCCATGAACCGCATCGCGCTGCGCGGCGAACTCGCCGACGCCGATTTCGAGATCGCCTATTCGATCAACGGCGCGGCCCCCGTTCCGTATACGGGCGCGTTCGAGCTGAACGAATCGGCCACCATCAAGGCGATCGTCAAGAAGAACGGCCAGCCCTTCCTGACGACCGAAAGCGAATTCACCAAAGGTCCGCTGCCCCGGGTCACCTCCCCGAACTTCGAGACCGGCGACGACGACGATCCCCAAAGCTTCAACGGCCCCAAGGACAAGGAGGTCGTCGGCAAGTGGATGCTCACCGCCATCAAGCGCGGCAACGGCGAAGCCAAGCCGGTGGCGCCGCGTCCGTTCGACTTCGACGAAAGCGGCAGCGTATTCACCCTCGATGGCGACGAGAAGGACCTCTACGGCTACTGGTGGTACGACTATCCCGACGATGTTTTCGAAAACCCGGAAGATGCGGGGATCGGCAAGCTGTTCATGTATGTGACCGACCAGATGTGCATCATGAAACTCGATTCGCAGAAGGCCGAAAAGATGTCCATCGCCTCGCGCTTTTCCACCTGGTATTTCGAGCGAGCGGATTGAGCCGAACCCGACTCGTCCCCCCGAACCCCCGACGTAACGAAACAGGAATGACTATGAAAAAAACACTGATTGCTTTCACCTCCCTGGTCGCCGCCGCGGCCATTGCCGAGCCTTCGATCTCGGAACAAATCGCCCAGCTCAAGGTGGCGCCGCCGACCGCGAAAATGGTGGCCGACCTCGAGCTCGACCCGTTCTACACCAAGGCGCTCGACCTCGAAGGCTTCACCCTCGTCGGCAACGACAAGGTCGACGATTTTGCCTTTCTTGAAACCGCCTACGTCATCAAGGAAATGTTGCAGAACCGCCCCGACGCCATCCAAAAGCTGGCCGAAAACAAAGTGCGCTTCGTGCTGATGGACTACACCGAGTTCGTGTCGCAGATGCCGGAATACAGCGACATGACCCCGGCCAAGTTCTGGGACCGCCGCGCGCGCGGCCTCGGCCCCAACCATTACCGCCCGGCCGTTAGCTGCGGCGAGGAAAACATTCTCCGCTACCCCGGCGACCCCTACGCCACGGAAAGCATCCTCGTCCACGAATTCGCCCACGCGATCATGGATATGGCGCTCGTCGACCTCGACCCGGAGTTCAAGCCCAAGCTGGTGGCGGCCTATGAAGACGCCATGGCGAAAGGGCGCTGGAAAGACAAGTATGCCGCCAACAACGTCCACGAATACTGGGCCGAAGGCGTGCAGTCCTTTTTCGACGACAACCGCGAGCCGGACCACGACCACAACCACGTCAACACCCGACAGGAGCTGATCGACTACGATCCGGTGCTTGCGGACATCATCCGGGAACAGCTCGGCGACATCGACTGGAAATACCAGAAGCCCGCCGCCCGCGACGCGCAGGACATCGTTCATCTGGCCGGATACGACTTCTCCAGCCAGCCCACCTTCGCGTGGCCGAAGGAGCTGCTGGAGTGGTACGCCAACTACGAAAAGGAACAGGCGCAAAAGAAAAAGAAGGAAGAAGGCTAGCCCCCCTTTCGCAGCACGGCGCACCGCACCCTGCCGCCGGTGCGTTGCGTCGTTCATCTCGAAGGCGGCAACACAGGACGGAACACATGATTCAGCTCGGCATCAAACGAACAACGGCCCTCTTGGCATCGCTCGCCTGCATGGCGGGCGCGGATAGCGATCAACTGATGATCAGCCTGGGCGGATTCCTGCACTGCCCGCTCGAAAAGACGCCCGATGCGTTCAACGCGGGCTATGCGATGTACCCGACCATCTGGTCGCTGGTGGAGACGCATCCCGGCAAAGCCTACCAGTCCGGCCTCGTCGGCACCTGGATGCGGCCGCAGAACGACGACAACCCGGCCATGACCATCGGCTCCGAAAAGGACGAAGGCGGCATCGGCTACACCACCATCGAAGGCGGCTCGGGCGTTTGGCGCCACAACCATTTCCCGACCAAGACGCCGAAGTTCCAGATGGGCGGCGTGGCGCTGAGCTTCAAGGGCATCGCCAACGGGCCGGGCTTCGGCAAAGGCACAGACTGGACCACCGACCGGGGCCGCTACGGCGTCGCCCAGCTGAGCCCGTGGATCGTCTTTCCGCCGGATGGGCTGAATTTCAAGCAGGGCGAATTCGGCAAGGTGTACGGCTACGGCTACCATCCCCTGCCCCTCACGCCGAAGAAATCCGTAACCGACGGGCGCGACGTGCCCACGGGCAACCACTCGTGGACGCTGTTCGTGAACACCAAAACCTTCAAGGGACCGATCGCGTTTTTCACCCCCCATTTCTGGTCGCGCCATACGCTGGACTACCCCAACCTGCACGGCAAATATTTCGATAGCCGCCCATCGAAAAGCAACGCGAGCGTCAGCATCGAAACCCAGACCATCCCGGCCATCCAGGCGACCGACCAAAAGGGCGACACCTATGCGCGGGTGACCACCATCACCTTTCCGCTCGACTCGCAGGGGCGTTCGCATCTGATGACGACCCGCATGAACTTCAGCAAGTCCGCCCTCTGGGATTCGGTCGAAGCCTGGTTCGCGGGCGGGCCGGTGGCCTCCGGCAAATTCGATCCGGCGGGCGTCAACACGTCGAAGGTCCTCGAGCACAATTCGTGCGGCTGGAAGTTCTTCGTCAAGACGGACGGGGAACGCACCTCCTATCCCATTATGTGGAACGACTTCGCGCAACGGGCCGTCGAAGACGACTACACGCTTTCGTTCCAATGGCATAAAAAGCTGACGCAGCAGGACAAGCGCTCCGGCGTGGTCAAGCTCCCCGAATACTACAAACTCGAAATGATCGGCAAAGACAAGGGACGGTGGCATCCGATCGAACCGGGGCAAGTTCCCTATGAAACGGGCCTGCGGCAACTGGACACCCAGGATTTCTACACGGGCCAAAACCCCGACGATCCCTGGACCACCCCCGAAGAGGCCGACAGCGCGTGGAAAAAACCCGGCCCCGCCGCCGGCCCCTTCACGGCCAAGCTGGGCGACGGCAGCACCCTGACCTACTACTGGTATAAATTCCGCGACCAACCCGCGATGCACTTTGCCGATTTGTCCGACCAGGAGCTCGACGACCTGCAGGCGCGGGTCGAGTTGATGCACCGGTACTGGAAAAAAGATGGCGAATACCTGCCGGCCCCCAAGCGCGGCGAGTTGGTCGAGTTCGACCCCGCCTTGATCGTGTCGCCGCCCCGCGGCCTTGAAATCGGCTATGTCCCGATCGCCACCGACCAACGCTATTAATCTCGGAAATTACGGAGCAAATCGGCCACCAAAGAACGCATAGCCCCCCAAAGGGAAACCATCGGAAACAACGGTGCGACCTTTGCGCTCTTTTATGGCGATCCCCTGCTCCGAAACAGTCGAAAACAAAGAAACCAAACAGGGAAGCTAAGATGAAGAAATTGAACCGCAGATCTTTTCAAGCCATCGGAACCGCCGCGGCCGGCGCTTCGGCGCTGAGCATCGCCGGATGCAAATCCAAACCAACGGTCGCCCAGGAAATCTACAACTTCAACATCGGCAAGCCGGGCCCGTCCGCCAACGAAAAACTCAACATCGCCCTGATCGGCTCCGGCAACATCGCCGCCTACGCCTACCACGAAGCGCAGAACGAAAACATCGTGGCTCGCTGCGATGTCGATTCCGCGATGTTCGCCAAGAGCCTCGACAAGCATCCCGACAACGCCAAGGCACCAACCTTCACCGACTTCCGCGTCATGCTCGACCAAATGGGCAAGGAGATCGACATGGTGTGCGTCAACACCCCCGACCACACCCACTTCGCCGCCACCATGGCCTCGATGGAGCGCGGCATCCATACCTTCACCCAGAAGCCGCTGGTGCACAACATCTGGCAGGCGCGCACGCTGAAGAAGGCCCTCGCGAAATACAACGTGCTCACCAACATGGGCAACCAGGGCCACACCTACAACGGCATCCGCCAGCTGCGCGAATGGTACGAAGACGGCATCTTCGGCCAGATCACCGAAGTGCATTCCTGGATCGGCGGCCCCGACTGGAACGGCCCCTACTTCGAACGTCCCGGCGCATTTCCGCCGGCGCAGGAGCCCGTACCGTCCACCCTGAACTGGGACCTGTGGCAGGGCCCGACCGGACCGGCCCCCTTCAACCATCTCTACCATCCGAAAAAATGGCGCGCCTTCCACCCCTACGGCACGGGCACCTTCGGCGACTGGTTCTGCCATATCGCCGACGCCCCGGTCTGGCTGCTCGACCTCTACGAACCCGTGGCGGTCGAGGCCGAAGAGGTCGCCGGCGGCAACGAATACATCGTGCCCGACGGCGTCCGCGTCCGCTTCGATTTCGAGAAGCGCGGCACCAAGGAGGCCTGCTCGCTCTACTGGTACAACGGCGACTCGAGCTTCGCCCCCAAAGCCCCGAGCGACTGGACCTGGGACGACAAGCCGGGCAACGGAACCTTCTACTACGGCACCAAGAACGGCGGCTACACCGACGCCCGCTCGAACAATCCGCGCCTGGCCAACAAGGAAGCGCAACGCGCCTACAAGACCGCGGGCTATCCCGCCGAAAAATATCCGCGCCTCAAGCAGAGCGGCCCGATCCGCGAGCTGATCAGCGCCGTCAAGGGCGAGATTCCGGAATGCGGTTCCAATTTCAACTACGCCGCACCGTTCACCGAGGTCATGCTGCTCGGCATCTTGGCCGTCAACCACGGCGGCCGAATCGAGTGGGATTCCAAGAACATGCGGATCACCAATCGCCCCGAGCTGAACCAATACCTCAAGGAGCCCGTCCGCAAGGGCTGGGAATACGGCGAGGATCTCTGGAAAAGCTAACAGGCGGAAACCCGCGCCCCGAATCATTTCGACTCAGACATCATGGGAATAGAACAAGGAATAGAGAATGAAAAAAATGAACCGCAGATCGTTCCAGGCCATCGGCACCGCCGCGGCCGGGGCTTCGGCCTTGAGCATCGCCGGATGCAAGTCCAAGCCGACCGTCGCCCAGGAAATCTATAACTTCAACATCGGCAAGCCGGGCCCGTCGGCCAACGAAAAGGTCAACATTGCGCTGATCGGCTCCGGCAACATCGCCGCCTACGTCTACCACGAAGCGCAGAACGACAACATCGTGGCGCGCTGCGACGTCGATGAGGCCATGTTCGCTCATCACATGAGCAAGCATCCCGACAATCCGACGGCCCCGACGTTCACCGACTTCCGCGTCATGCTCGACAAGATGGGCAAGGACATCGACATGGTCTGCATCAGCACGCCCGACCACACCCACTTCGCCGCCACCATGGCCTCGATGGAACGCGGGCTGCACACCTTCACCCAGAAGCCGCTGGTGCACAACATCTGGCAGGCGCGCACGCTGAAGAAGGCCCTCGCGAAATACAACGTGCTCACCAACATGGGCAACCAGGGCCACACCTACAACGGCAT
>NZ_JBFJYW010000201.1:0-7289 GCF_041622395.1 Pontiella sp.
CCCCCCGCCGAGGCGACGATGGTCCAGGGATAAAACCCGTTCTTGCCGTAGGCGTGTTGCGCCAGCGCGTTGGTCGAGTCGCCGCCGTCGCCAAAGCGCCAGGCATAGGTAATTTTAGAAACACCGTTCGAGACGGCGGCGAATGCCCAGAACGGCAGCGCGGTTCGGGAAGCCGCCTGCGCCGGGACGAGCGATTCGCAAACGAGGACGCAAGTTCCTTCACCCACCGTGATTGCAACCGTTCCTAGATTGGAATCCTTCTTGCCGTCCCACGCCGCGAAGGTGAACGAATCGGTTCCCATAAAATTCAGGAAGGGATAATAGGTCGCCGTCGATCCCGCCAGGCCGACGGTTCCGTTCTGCGGTTGCGAGATGATGCGGATGGTGCCTTCGTTCGCGGTCAGCGGAACAACCACCGGAACGTTCGCCGTTGTCGATGCGCTGGTCGAAGCCACGACAGGGGCGGGATCGTTGTTGTCGTTTTCCGAAAAGGGCCCGTCGTGGCAGGAGTAGCAACCGATGCGGTAGCCGCGCCAGAACGTGCGCGAACCGATGGTGCGGTCGGCCTGGGCAAGCGAAAGCACGGTTCCGCGATAATCCGCTCCGTGGCAAGCTTGGCAAGACGTGATCGGGACGGGACTGCCATCCTCGTGTACCTGCCCATGGAACCACTGTTCAGGCCGTCCATCGGCCTTGCGCGAGAAGGCGGTGTCGCCGACCGGGTGCATGCCGTGGGGACCGCCGTTGAAGGTGAGCGGCTGCGACGTGTGGCAGTTCAAACATTCGACCACGGTGCCCTTGTGCCCCTGCATTTCGACATTCTGGATGTTGTCGTTGGCGTGGACGGAGGGATAGATCGCGTGGGGCGAACCGTGGCAGGCCGAACACTGCAAGCCGCCGTGGCCCGAGGAAAAGCGGTAGAGCGTGCCGTCCGGATGGGCAAAGGTATCGTTGACCGCCACGCGCGTTGCGCCGCCGGACTCGAACACCGAGAGGAAACGGATCGCGCCGTTGTTGTCGGTCGCCGTTCCCGAGTGGCAGCTTTGGCAGCTGGGTTCGTCGAACCATCCGCTGCGCGAGGCCGCCCCGACCTCGCTCATCTGGCCGTGGCAGCTTTGGCACTCGATCGCGAGCCCGCCATCGGCGGCCACCGCCGCGCCCATCGCGCCGCGGAGGCATTGGGTGGATGAGCCGGGGTGGCAGCGATAGCAGGAATCGCGGTTGAGCGAACTGTTGAGAACCAGCCCCGACGCAGGATCGACGACCTGGCCGTGGTGCGCATGCATCGCCTGCGTCATGGTCGAGACCACATTGGGATCGGCCGGAACCGGCAACGCGTTGGAGCGGTGGCACCGCGCGCAAAGGATGGCCGTATGGTCGGCCACCACCGTTTGATAGAGCCCGTTGGTGTTGTAGCCCTGGTTTTGCAGCGCACTTCGGTAGTCGGGATTGCCCGCCTGCTTTTCGTCGTGCAGCCGCAGAATGTTCAGCTTGATGTCTTTGTCGGGGTCGGGATGCCAGCGCCAGCCCCTTGCCGGCCGGGCGTCGACCCCGCGGCCGGACCGGTGGCAGGCCGAGCAGGTCATTTCGTCGGAAACCGGCAGCACGATCCGGGTCGAGGCCAATTCCGTTCCGGCCTCGTTGCGCACCACGACTTTCATCATCGGATAATAGTTCACCTTGCCCGCGTCGTCGAACGGCGAGATGGGAATCCCCTCGCCCGTGAACCACCGGTGCGCGGAGTCGAACTCCATGGGTTGCGGCGTGTTCGAGGGGCCGGGCATCGCCACGCCCGCCAGCCCGACCTCGTTGGCGGGCTGCGCGCCGAACATATCGGCCACATGGTCCCAGAAATTAATCTTTCCGGCCGAGGTGGTGTTGATGGACCCATCGGGGTCCGCCACGGCTTCGAAGGTGACGTGCAGCCCGTTGCCGGATGTCACCAGATTGCCATCGTGGATAATCTGCGCGTGGATCGTGTTGTAGGGAGGCAGGATCGAGAACACCGAAAAGTCGGTCCCGTCCATGCAATGCATTCCCAGATCGTTCCAACCGATCACCTGCCAATCGTCGGCATGCGCCCACGGCAAGCAAAGCAACAATACACCTAGAATCCGTTTCATGCTGTGGCCCTCGTTTTGGGCGAATCTAGCATGCGCCCGCGTTTTGTAAACCCCTTGGAATCGCCATGCAGCCGCCGAAGCGTTTAGCGATTTTTCACCATTTGGTTCCGCGCGAGGCCCCGCGCGGCATCGGCAAACCTGAGCGCCGAATCCGTGTTTTGAAAAAATCAATCGATGGTAATCATGTACATGGCGCAGTCGAGCGCATCCGCATCGACGTGCGTATTGATCGGGGCGGTTGCGGGAACGCCATTCGTCAGGATGTGGAAGCCCACGACCAGGTTGGTGCTGCGATGCACGGTATAGCTCCGCCCCGCCTCGCTGTACCAACTGACGGCGGGGCCGCCGGCCTCGCCGTCGATACCGCGGATGGCGAAGACCGACTGCGGATCGGTTGGGGAGGTCCCGGCGATTTGCTCGTGCAGGTTCGAGAGACCGTCGCCGTCGAAATCATCGTCCGGATCAACGTCGTCCAACGTGGCGAACGCATCGCCGGCATCAAAATCAATGATGAGTTGCTCGAACGCATCGTCGAATCCGTCGCCGTCGGAGTCGTTCGTGATGGACGGCAGGAGCAGAACGGCCGTGCCGCCGTCGTCGGCCGAGGCGTAGACGACGTTGCCCGCCAGCGTCAGTTGCATGGCGCGGACCAGCGCCCCGAAGTTGGTGACGGCGATCGGCGTCAGCGGATCGGAGAGATCGGTCAACTCCCAGTCGACAAGCCCCTGCGTCCCATCGACCGTCACCGAAGAGTCGGTCCCGGTCGCGAGGATCGCGTTGGTTCCGGCCACATCGAGATCGAAGACGTAGTCGGCGGAAGCGAAGCTTTCGGCCACGGTCGGCGCGGCCGGATTGGAGAGGTCCATCCGATGCACCGTATAGCCCTCGGCGATATAGGCGGTAGAGCCGGCGGCCCCGACGCGTCGGACAACCCCGGGGGAAGTTGGGGCGTAGGCGCCCTGACGCAGCGGAGCGGCCGGCGAAGTTAGATCGAACGCCACCAACCCCTCGAAGGCGTCGGCGACCAGCAAGAGGTTGCCGCAAACCGCGACATCAAGCGCGTTGCTGCAGGCAACGGAAGCGAGCAAGGTCGGGTTGGCCGGATCGGCCAGATCGAAGATTTTCACCCCGTCGCTGCCGGCCGCCAGATAGGCGCAGCCTTCGGCGATGGCGGTGGCGCGGCTACGCGCTACGGCGGAATAGTTGCCGAGCAGGGTTTCGGTGGTCGCGTCGTAGATGGAGAGGCCGCCGAAACCTTCGGCGACATAGAGCTTGCCGCCGTCGAGGGCCCTGCCGGACGCAAGGCCGAAGGTCGGGATGGCGGGGGCATTGGTGTTCACGGTCATGGTCGCCCGGTCCACCTGCGTGAGATTGCCCAGTCCGTCGACCACGTAAAGCACGGTTCCATCCGATTCCATCCGGTTGCCGAAGGCGAGCCGGTCGTACCCGCCCGTCACGTTCAGCGCGGCATCGAGCGCCACGACGCCGTTGAAATGGTCGAGCAGATAGAGCGAAGATCCGTCCACGACGATGTCCATGGCCGGGCCGTTGGTGACCCAGCTACCGGTCGGGGCCAGCGTGGCGGCATCGAGCACGCGCAGGCCCGAGACGCCGTCGGCGAGATAGAGCGCGGCGCCATCCCGCGCAAGGCCGTAGGCGTGGCCCGGGGAGTCGTAGGTGGCCGACACCTCCAGCGTTGGGAGATCGACCTTATGCACCCCCGCATCGCCGCAGGCGGCGAAGAGCGTCGAACCCTCAACCAGCAGATCTTCGATGAGGCCCGGCAGATAGCGCGAACCGGAACAAACGGGCGCCGCCGGGTTCGAAACATCCAGCGCCAGCAGGATCTGCCCGGCACCGACATAGGCGTTTGTTCCGTCGGCATCCACCGCCCCGCAATATCCGCCGATGTTGCCGAACGCGGCCGCCGCCGCGAAACAGCCCGAGATCAACCAAAGTCCTGTTTTCATGCCCGCCACTCCTCAATCAGATTCTCCACCGTGCGCACGGCACCGGGGACCGCCGCCCGGACGGCCTCCGAGAGTCCCATGCCCTGCTCCACCGTTTCCGGCTCCACCCCCACCACGGTCCACTCGGCAGGCAGCTCGCCCGGTGCCAAAAAATTCAAGGCCGTCTTCAGCCCCAGCGAATGCACGGACAAGCCATAATCGTTCTCCACCGCATCGCTGCCCGACATCAGATAGACCGTACCGGGTTCGCGGCCCGCCTGGAGTGCATCGACCACCACGACGAGGTCAACCCCGCGCAGGCAGTCCGCCGTGTGGAGGACGGCGGTTCCGGCATCGATCAATTCCACGTTCTCGAGATTCCGCTCCTGCAACGCCTGCACCACATGGACGCCAACGCCATCGTCGGACATCAGCAGGTTGCCGATGCCGACCACGGCAATGCGCTCTTTACCGTTGGCGCTCATGCTTCCGCCGTTCGCGTTCCGTTGCGATCGACGATGTAGACCGTGCCCTTGCGGTCCGGCCGCATCACATGCGTGGCGCAATCGAGGCAGGGATCGAACGAATGGATGACGCGCAGCACCTCGACGGGTTGGTCGGCCTTTTTGACGGGCGTACCGATGAGCGCCTCCTCCAGCGGGCCCCGCTGTTCGGCGGCATCGCGCGGCGAGCAGTTCCAGCACGTCGGCGTGACGATCTGGTAGTGCGAAACCAGACCGGATTCGATGCCGATCCAATGCGCCAGGGCGCCGCGCGGCGCCTCGGTCAGCCCGACCCCGCTTGCGCTATCCGGCACGGTGGTCGGTGCATAGCCATAGTCGCCGTCGGCCACGGCGGCGAGCCACCCCGGCATCGCCTGCGCGATCTTGAGGGCCTCCTGCGCCCGTGCCAGATGGCGGTCCATCACGGAGACGCCGCCGCGGTAGTCGCCGTTGACGGCCATGCGCGAAAGCGGGCCACACTCATAGTTGTCGCCGTCATAGCGCGGGGCCTTGAGCCAGGAATAGCCCGCGGATTTGGAATCGGGATGCACCGGAACTGTTTCCCCAACGGACGGATGCTTGCCGGTGGTGCCGTCGTCATACCACGAGTGGGTCACCTGCTCGGCGATCCGCCCCGTGTCCAAGGCCTGGATGCCCGCCACGCCCGCATCGATGCGACCGGGAGCGAAGAGCGTACCGCCGCCGGCTTCGTCGAACACGCCGTAGGAAAGCAGGTTGCCGTAGCCCTGGCCAATCGCGAAATAATCGGAGTAGAGCGAAGCGAGCAGCTCGACGTCGGGCAGCAGCGTGCCTTCGATGAAAGCGGTGATCTCGTTGAGCAAGCTCAAGAATCCGGCCTTGTCGGTGCCGCCGGAAACGGCGGTGAATCCCCCCGCGATGAACGACGGGGTGTGCGGCAGCTTGCCGCCGTAGATGGCGCCCATCTCGTGGCATTTGCGGCGCATGGCGATGGCCTGGAGATAGTTGCCCTGCAAGCGCGCTTCGGAGGCGGCATCGAGGCGCCGACCGGTATCCCACCCGGGTTGCCACGGCGCCATGGCGGGCCCTTTGATGTAGTCGAGCAGGCTGAGAATATAGAAGTGCAGGATGTGCGATTCGAGGAAGCAGGCACCGTGAACGAGGTTGCGCATCATGGTTCCGGTGGTCGGCGGGGTTGCGCCGAAGGCTTGGTCGAGCGTGAGCGCGGCGGCCAGGCCGTGCGAGGTGGGGCAGACCCCGCAGATGCGCGAGGTGATGTTCGGCGCGTCGCGCGGGTCGCGGCCTTCCATGATTTTTTCGAAACCGCGGAAGAGGGTTCCGATGCAGTGGGCGTCGACCACCTGCTGAACGCCGTCGACGGTATCGATTTCGACATCGACCTTGAGGTGGCCTTCGATGCGGGTGACCGGATCGATGGAAGCGGTGATGATGGGCATGGCTTAACTCCCTGAGCTGTAGGATTGGAAGAAGGATTGCGAACTGGGGAACTCGGGCTCGACGCATCCGATGCAGGGCGAGTTGACGCCGATGCACCAGTGGCCGTTGCCTTCGGTTCCGTTCCAGCAGCCGTTGCATTTGGCCTCGGTCCACTGGCCGCGGCAGCCGAGGTTGACCAGGCATTTGCCGACCGTGTCGTCGATGTCGGTTGCCCGGTTGTTTTGATACGACGATTTGCGCGGACAGGTCTGGTGAATGGTGGTCTTGGAATTCTGGCCCACGGACTGGGTGTAGAGCGCGGTGGGCCGTCCATCGGAATCCAGCGCGACCGTATTGCCCAGCAACAGCTGCACGATGGCCCAGACGACCCAGTTGGGGTTGGCCGGACAACCGGAAATGTTGATGGTGCCGACGGGCGCGATATGTTCCGCAACCCGGATGACGCCGGAGGGATTGCTTCCCGCCGCCGGGATGCCGCCGAAACTGGAGCAGGTTCCCGCGCAAACCACGTGCGATGCATGCAACGCCATTTCGGCGACGACCTCGGCATAGGTGATTTCCCGGCCCTTGTAGCTATAGGCCACGCAGCAGAGACCGTCGAACGCGGTCGGCACGCCGCCTTCGAGCACGAGGATATAGTTGCCGTGCTTCACCGCATGCTCCAGCACCGCGCCGCAGCTTTCGCCCGCAAAGGTCATGACGGTTGCGTGGTGGGTAAGATTGATCGACCCGGCGAGCACTTCGACCACGCTTTCGGGAGCGGTGTCGGAGATATAGTTCAGGAACGATACCGAGCAGCCGGTGCAGGAGCTGCCATGCAGCCAGATCACTTCGGGGGCGCTTGGATTGGCCAGCGCTTCATTCAGCCCCAGCAGATCCTCGGGCGTCAGTCCGATGGTGCCGGCCACGATGCCGCAATATTCTAGAAACCTGCGTCTGGAAAGATTCATTGCCTATCCCCGTTATGGTTCAACTCCGTATTGCGCTACACCGCCCAAGACCGAAACGTCACCTTCGGCGCCTTTTTTCCCGGCAGGCGCCGGGTTCCCTAGATTCGGGAGCAAGCGCACAGCAGTGAATCACCATATTTACCCGCTGGATTCTGGGTAATGTTCCATTTCGGTTGCTTTTTGGAGGGTCGGCCCTGCGACTCAGGCACGGAGCCCGGCTCCGCCTGCTTGGGAATATTCCGTAGCGCCGGATTCCGATCCGGTGTTTTCCGCCAACCCGGTACGGAAACCGGGGCCACGGTATCGGCAGAAAAATGAACGGCAGAA
>NZ_JBFJYW010000202.1:0-7275 GCF_041622395.1 Pontiella sp.
AGGTAGAGCCCTTTGAACGGAAGGATTGCATAGTTTTTTCCAAAGCCAAAGGCATGTCCCACGCGGTCGGCGTAGAGCCCGGCGGCATTGACGACATAGCCGGCGTCGAACGCCAACGTCTTGGTCCACACCCGATTCCCCCGGCACTTCACGAACGGCTCCGAACACTGGAATTGAATCCCCATATCCTCCGCATCCTTGCGAAAGGCGTCGAGCACAGGAACCGGGCTGGAGGTTGCCGTGTTGGGACTCCACAGCGCGTATTGGCAGGTTTTGACACGCGGCTCGATTTCCTTGGCCTCTTTTTCCGTGATCTTGACCAACTCGACGCCATTGGCGTGCCCGCGCTTAAGCAGCTCGTCGAGCGTCGCGAGTTCCGACTCGTCCTTGGCCACCACCAGCTTGCCGCATTCGTTGAGCGGGAGGTTGCGTTCGCGGATATAGTTTTTGAGGACCGCGTTGCCGTCCCTCGTGAAGCGGGCCTTGAGGCTGTTGGACGTATAGTAGAACCCCGAATGCAGCACGCCCGAATTCCGGCCGCTGCCGTGCAAGCCAAGTTCCGGTTCCTTGTCCACGACGCAGACGGACGCACCGGGATTTCGGCGCTTCAGATGCAGCGCCATGTTCACGCCGATGATGCCGCCGCCAATGACCAGATAGTCTACTGTTTGTGCTGCCATGATGGTCCTCCTCCGCCTAGCCCCGGACGGGCAGGTAGTTGCCGACATAGGCGGCGATTTCCTCAAATGAAACGCTCTCCACCAATGCAAAAGACAAAGAGAAGGGCACCGTCTTAATGTAAAAACCAAAACCATCGGTATCGGTCCGGCCAAAGCCGAACACGGTCATGCCGCCCTTGCCATCCATCGGCCAATAGGTATCGACAAAGGAGTCCGATCCGTCATACGCCAACACCAGGCTGCGCTTGGTTTTGGGATCGCAGAACGCCACCCATTTCGGATCGGGCGATTCCGCACGGCGAGTCTCCGAACAGGCCATCCGCGTTCCGTCCGAAAAAAGCATGAACTGGGTCTTGGGGTTGAATTTTCCTCCCGGAGTGCCTTCGTAGAGCAGCCAAACCGGAGCGGCGATTTTATGGGCCGTCATGGTTGCATGGGTGGAGCGGATTTTCCACTCCACCTCCCATGCGCCATCCGCGGTTGACGAGCGGACTTCCACCAGATCGGGCGAATCGGTGACCAGTTCCGACCGCCCTGTTTCGTAGCCGGGATGCCCAAAGGTTTCGTATCCCATGTTCGGAATACCGCGGTAGTGCCCTTTCGGGCCGCCCTTCGGCTTGTAACCGATCCAGTCGTTCCCGTCGCGATCGATCAAGCTGGAAAAGGCGCAACCTGTTTTTTGGTATAGGTAGACCGCCCGCTCCGTTTGGATCCGAAACGACTCCTGGCCCTCATCCGTTACGCCATCCGTGACAGAAACCGTGCGCATCGACAATCAGAGCCCCAGCATTTCCGGATGGAGGCCGCGGCCCGCCAGATCGTTGCGGATTTCGTCAAGGTAGACCGAGTTCATCACAATAACCACATCGGGGTGATAGGTTTCAAGAAAAGCGGGACCGACATACTGCTTGCCAATACCGGGGATGAAGTTGCCCTGCATATGCGGATTGATATCGCAGACGTGTTCGATGGCGTCGAGATCGGCGAAATGCGTCAGGAAGCCGACCGACTTGGAGCCCCCTCCCCAGACAACCACCTTTTTGCCTTCGGCCTTGAAGCGCAAGAGGCGTTCGCGCCACCCGCCAAGTTGGATATTGATCTGTTCCACAAAGTGCTTCGTCTTCGCCTTCAGCTCCTCGACGGATTCCTCCAGCGGATGAATCTTCTCCGAAGGCGTTGCAACCGGGCGGGCCTCGATAAACAGATACTGGTTGTCGTATTCCAGATACATGTCCAGCACCTCGAAACCACTTTGCCGGAAGAGGCGAGCAAACGATCCCGGACTAAAGTAGGAGCAGTGCTCGTAGAAGATATCCCAGAACGCCTGAACATCGAGAATGCGCACAATCGACGGCACTTCAAAAAGCAATACCGGTTGTTTATCGCGACAGGACTCTCGCACGGTTTCCATGATTCCGATCGTGTCGTGAATATGCTCCATCGTGTGGCGGCAGGTGATGCAATCGGCCTCGATATCGCCGTGATCGCTGGAATAGAATTCCTTGATAAAAGTGACGTTCGGAACTTCTTCGCCGCGACCGGGTACATAGGCCGGATCGATGCCGATACCTGTGTTGTTGCCGAGCTTGCTCATCAGGCGAACAAAATCGCCCTTGCCGCAACCGATCTCAACCACCTGCTTGTTGCGGATGCCGTAGCGATCGATAAACCGCTGAGCGACCCCGGAGATAAACTTGACGAAGGTCGGCGAGAAGCCCTGCTGGTCTTCGTATCCCTGCGTATAGTAGTCGATCGTCGTATCGAACTCGCTGTTGAAAATGAATCCGCACGAATTGCAGAACGTCAGAACGATATCCTTGCGCGGAATGGCCAGCGCCTCCTCGCGGTTTTTGATGGTTACGAGGCTTTGCGTCGGGGCATTTGGGATGGTGAAGAAATCCTCGAGATCCGTTTTGCGGCAGTTGGGGCATGCGGAGTGCTTCATCAAATCCACTCCAGCTTTTCGTTAAGGCGCCCCTCGGCCATATGGCGCGCCAGCACCTTCAACCGAATAAACTGGGATTGGCGGAAGTCCGGGTCGTTGAACTCCATGGCTTCGAGATTGGACTTTAAATCGGCAATGGTGTCTTCCAGATTCCAGGCTGGTTGATGATCGGGAGCGAGTTGTTTGAATCGATCGAAATTGACGCGATAGGAACGCCTGTCCGGCGGCGCGTCGGGATTGGTGCTGACGGACGCACCGGGGATCTGCGCCGCCACGGCATCGGCCAGCGGTTTGATTTGGTTGTTCCACTCGTTGCACCCCGTGTTGACCGCCAGGAATTCCCCGCCGTTATCCGGGTCGCGCAACACGCCCCACTCGAAAGCCCGCGCCATATCCTTGGTGTTGATCATCGGCCGCCAGGGCGTGCCGTCGCTGAGAATGCCAATCTCCTTATTGACCAGCGCACCGGCCACAAAATCGTTCAGTACCAGATCGAGCCGCAGGCGTCCGGTAAATCCGCAGGCGGTGGCAAAGCGCAGGCAGGTGACGGTGAAGCCATCGCCGGCCAGCGGTTCCAGATCCTTTTCGGCCGCCACTTTCGAGCGCGCATAAGCCGTTAGCGGATTCAGCTCGTCCTCCTCTTTCTTCGGATATTCGCTGGCTTCGCCATACATGCTGCAGCTCGACGCATAGACAAACTTGGCCACCCCGTTGCGCTTGCACATTTCGGCCAGCCGAACCGCGGCGCGGTAGTTGACATCCATCGTGACCTCTTCGAACCGGTTGCCCATCGGATCGTTCGAAATGGCGGCAAGATCGACCACCGCATCAACGCCTTCGAGCAGCGCTTCAGGAAAGGTGCGAATGTCGCCGAAGATCTGGCGATTCAGCCTGATTTCGGGCAGGAAGGCCGCATTGCTTAGGCTGTGTGCGAAATAGCCGATATCGAATCCGATGATTTCCGCATCCGGGAAGCTCGATCGGAACCGGGCGCTCACACTTGGACCGATATACCCCAAATTACCCACGATAATGATTCTCATGCTTTCTCTCCTTGATTAAATCCCCGAACTCCCATCCATACGAAAAGTGATCCGAGCAATGCTCCCAACAGATTGTATGCCAAATCTTGCAAGCACGGAATCCTGCCCAGAATCCATCTTTGCGAGAGCTCAATGGTTCCACTTGCCATCATTCCAACAAGGATAGACGCAACGACAATCCAGACAAGGTGCCTCCGCCGAGAACGCGAAGGGAACGCAAAAAACATTAGCGGAGCCAAAGGGATGAATGCCGCAACATTGGCGATGCAATCCGTCCATGAGAAAACCGGATCGGCAAACACGAACAGATTCCGATATCTGAGCGGACGCATGCCCGGGCTTTTTCCCTTTTGAAAGGAGTAGACGGCTCCGGGAACCAATATCCCCCTCGAAAGCGACACGACTTCCGACGGATCCAATACCCGGTCGTATATTGAACAAGCGCTTATGCTACCTTGCCACGGTCGTTCGCCGGTCGGCTCGTCTCCGGTCAGGAGCAAGTGATTACGTCCCCAACCATCGAAATTGCCGGAGAGGGCCAGTTCCTGCGAGAGGAGCACCCCATCGAGATATAACCGCACCTTGGCCCCATCGTAGGAAACGGCGACATCCCTCAGCGTCGCACTCGTGAAAATTCCTGGGACTTGGAGGTGCGGATCAACCGCGTTTGGATCGGTCGACGATGTTCTCAACCGGAACACAAGCGCATCGCCCTCTTGCCCCAGTGTAAAGTTTCGGCAGAGCGTGTTTCTGGAAAACGTGATGATCCGGGCAGGGCCAAACTGATCCATCGAATCCGTAGCGATCCGGGCGGCTAACGTGAGACAGCCAGTCTCCCTCAACCGCGATCTTAGCTGACGTCCTCCACGGGCATCCTCTAGCGCAACGGGCTGCCTTTCACTGAAAAGTCGGGGCAACAACCGAAACGGTCTAAACCCGAAATAGGCCACAAGGAGGAAGTACACCAAGAACGAAACAAATATCGAGGAACGACGCATTGAAGAAAGCCCTAGGAACTGAATGTCTTCCGCACGTGTTGAGCCAGCTCGGGGCGCTTGAGAATCTCATCATGCCCGCCGCCCAAGATATGGCCATTGAATTTGCCCGAGCATATTTCCGAACAACCGAGGAAGGTATCGCGCCACCACCCCCCGATGTGCATTTCATGTCCGTGGGCTCCCGAACGGAAAAACAAGATGTCACCATCATAGGTATGGCATTTGTACTTCCGCAATGCCCAGTGCATCATTTGCCCGCAGTAGAACGAACGGGCATCCATCGGCACCTTGCATCCCCGTTCGGCGGCCCGATGCATTTTAAGCAATCGGATCTGGGTCCGGGCAATTCGTGCAAGGCCATACAGCGGCGAGCGCTTGATCGCAGCCTTCATTCCGCCGGAATTATTCCCCGGCAGATTGGCGACGTCCATTTCCGTCATTTTACGGGTCAACAGCTCGCTTCGCATTTCGTTAAAAGCGGCCATCAGCCCCGAGCCTTCCGCCGGATCGCGGCGCACATAGGCCTTGGATTTTATGTTCGGGGAGTCGCTGATAATCAACGGTCCGTCGAAGGCGATTCCCTCGGCCTTCAACTGCCGGGCGAGTTCAATGGCGATAAAGCCTCCGATACAATGGCCGCCCAGCCGGAACGTCCCTCCCGGATAAAAACCCAACAACTCTGTCTTATAGGCCTTGGCCATTTCCGGGATGGTCATATCGCCGGGATTACCATCCCAACCCGACCACTGGAAGGCGTAGACGGGTTGCTCCGCCCCAAGGTTTTTGGCCAACTCCGAGAAGATCAGCACATTGCCAGCCCCGCCATGAATGAGAAACAGCGGCGGAACCCCTTCTTTGCCCTTTTGGATCATCTGCAAGGACCGGAAACGGGACAGGTCGGGTGCGCTGCTTTTGCCCTCGATCTCCGCCGCCAGCTCGGCAAGCGTAGACGCATGGCTTAGCACCGCCAGCGGTAATTCCTTGCCGAAACGTTGTTGGATTTTCAGGAACAGCGTAACCGCACGCAGCGAATCACCGCCCAACTCAAAAAAATCGGCCGACCGCGGCACTTGCCCAAAGCCCAGCAACTCTCCCCAGATTTTCGCAAGGCCTTCTTCGGTCGAGGTTTTGTACTCAACCAACTCGTTGGCATACCGACTATTTTCGATGGACGGTTTTGGTAGCGCCTGGAGATCAACCTTGCCGCTCGGGGTGTAGGG
Source organism: Pontiella sp. (assembly GCF_041622395.1). Taxonomy (NCBI): domain Bacteria; kingdom Pseudomonadati; phylum Kiritimatiellota; class Kiritimatiellia; order Kiritimatiellales; family Pontiellaceae; genus Pontiella; species Pontiella sp. The sequence continues at coordinate 5,887 of NZ_JBFJYW010000202.1, forward strand.
AATTTCCGCCAGCTCAATCAGGAATGCCGGCACCATGTAATCGGGCAAATGCGCATCCAAATGCACCCGAAGGCCGTCGTATGAAACAGCCCCCCCTTCCGAAACCGTGTAATATGCGACGAGCCTCGTTACACCGTCATCACTTTTGAAGGCATGCGTTAGGCACTGACCGATTCCCGGGAAGCGGGCTGCCACATTGTTAATCTCGCCAGGTTCGACGCGGTGGCCCAGCACCTTGATTTGGTGATCACTGCGCCCGCGGAACTCGATGGATCCATCATGGTTATACGCTGCCAAGTCGCCCGTCTTGTAGAGCGTGGCATACCCGTCGATACTGGCGGGGGCCTCGACAAACGCCAGCTTCGTGAGGTCATCGCGCCCGATATAACCATGGGCCAGATTGCGGCCTGCTAAATAAAGCTCCCCCTCGCCGCCGTCCGGCACCGGATTCATTTGTTCGTCGAGGATGAACGTTGCGCAGTTATCGATCGCCGTCCCAATGCTGGGCAGATCCGGCCACGAAGACGGATCGCCTTCCAGTAAATGAGCGGTGATGACGTGCGTTTCAGATGGGCCATACTGATTGTCAAGCGATGCTCCATCAATGCGGGAAAAGAAGTCGCGCACCGCGCCATCCACCCGCAACTGTTCGCCTGCGGTAATGATTTCCTTAAGCTGCTGCGGATAGGTTCCCGTCATTAGCGCCGCCTCAATAATGCTTCGCATCGCAACATAGGGAAGAAACAACCGCTCGATCTTGTGCTCGATTAACTGGACGAGTAATTTGCGAGGATCTTTGCGATCGTCGTTTGAAATTAAGTGAAGCGTTCCTCCCGAAGCGATGGTTGTCGCGATCTCCTGAAACGAGACATCGAAACTGATGCTTGTATACTGCAACATGCGCGCAGCCATTTTGAAGGTCTTGCGCTTCAGTTGCCACTCGACCAAGTTAGCCAACGCCCGGTGCGGCATGGCAATGCCCTTCGGCCGCCCAGTCGATCCGGACGTAAAAATGACATAGGCCACACTTTCGGGAGCAATGGCGACCTCGACCGGATTTAAAGGCATTCGTTCCACCTGACCGGAAATGTTTTCCCAAACTAGCGCATTTGAAAAAAGTTGTGCGTGGCCCGCATGGGTAAACAGGCATCGCACTCCGGCATCTTCGACCATCATTGAAAGACGATTCGCAGGATAGGCGGGATCGAGCGGAACATAGGAGGCTCCGGCTTTGAGGATGCCCATCAGGACCACGATCATTTCGATTGACCGGTCGAGGCAGAGCCCCACCCGGTCGCCGGGCTTGACTCCGGCCCCAACCAGATAGTTTGCCACTTGATTGGAACGGGCATCCAAATCCGCATGGCTCAAGACGATTTCATTGTATAC
>NZ_JBFJYW010000203.1:0-7233 GCF_041622395.1 Pontiella sp.
GCCTTGAACTCCGCCGTGTGTTTCCGTCTCTGTTTTTTCATCATGGCTCCTATCCTTCCATTTATGGAGCCCTGCGCCAAAACCTAACTTAATCCGTGGTCTAAAATCCCCGAGCCACTTCTTTATTTGTCGGTGGCATGGAGAAGTGGCCCCGGTTTCCATACCGGGGATCGGGTTGGCGGAAAACACCGGATCGGAATCCGTTGCTACGGATTGTTGCTGAATACGCAGGTCGCCGTTGTAGGCATAGGACTTCGTGCGGGCGGGCCGTCCTGTTGGTTCGGGCGACTTTTTCGGGGTTGACTGTCCAGATATTATATTGCAAACCGTATTTGGAATATAGAAAGGTGGTTTTTTGATGAATGGAACAGTGGAGAGAAGGGGCGTCGCGGCGGCCGCGTTGGTGGCGTTCGTGGTGGGGAGCATGTCCGTATATGCGGGGGCTTCCGGTGCAACGGTTGCCGAAGGGAAAGGCGGGGCTGGTTTGTATGAAAACGGCGCCATGCGCGCCGACCCGGTGAAACAGGCGTATTTCGATATGATGGAGCGCTTCAATTATCCGATTCCGGATATTTTGAAGACGGACGCTTTTTGGGTGTGCGACTTTGACCAGGGCGATATCTTGGCGCTGGGCATGGGCGGCATCTTCTGGATCAACGAAAAGGGCGAATACAAGTCGTCCGGCGCGGGCACGTATGACGGCTCGTACAAGGACGAGCAGTTCGGGTATTTGCTTCATGAGATCTATCTGTTGCCGGGGCAGTCGTTGCCGGAGCATCGGCATCTCGGCGGGCCGGAGGGCCATGGTCCGAAAATGGAGTGCTGGCAAGTGCGCTACGGCGAAGTCTATTTCCATGGCGAATACCGGCATGGGGACGAGGTGCCGATCAGCGAATGGCCGGCCGACCGGCGCCCCTGGGGCTATGGCGAGGATTGGTTCAAGTCGAAATACATCGTGAAGCGCGATGCCAAGACGAACCAGATGTATGTCCTCAAGGATCCGGAATCATGGCACGGCCAGATGGCGGGCCCGGAGGGCGCAATCGTTACCGAGGCGGCGACCTATCACAACCATGTGATGTTCAGCAAGCCGGGCATGGCGTTCAAGAACAGCGGAGCGGAATAAGCATTCAACCGCAAATGGCCGCAGGCAAACGATTGCCTGCGGTTTCTTTTTTTTTACAATCAGGTCGATCGAAACAACGAACAGGGGATTGGGTATGTGTAATTGGAGACAGGGATTGATGGTGGCCGTGGCGGCGTGTTCAACGGTCGTGGCGGCGGCGGACAAGCGACCGAATATTCTTTTCATTCTTGCGGATGACCAGTCGCCCTTCGATCTGAAAATGTATAACCCCTCGTCCGTTCTGGACACCCCGGTGCTGGACCGTTTGGCGGCCGAAGGCATGGTTTTCGACGGGGCGCATCACATGGGTTCGTTCTCGGGAGCGGTCTGCAATCCGTCGCGCCATATGATCATGAGCGGCCGCACCGTCTGGCATCTGCCCAATGTGAGCAAGAAGGTGATGCGGCCGATCTGTCCCGCGGACATTGTCGAGCAGACGATGGGGGCGGTGTTCACCCGGGCGGGCTACGATACGATGCGCACCTGCAAAAAGGGAAACAGCTACGCGGAGGCCAACGCCCAGTTTACGGTTGTTCACGATTCCACCAAGCGCGGCGGAACCGACGAAACCGGCAGCGCCTGGCACGCCAAGCAAGTGCTGGCCTATCTCAACGAACGCGAGGCATCCAAAGACCAAGATCCGTTCCTGATCTACTATGGCTTCTCCCATCCGCACGACACCCGCGATGGAAAACCGGAGTTGCTGAAAAAATACGGTGCGACCAACCACACGGACCCAAACGCGCTTCCCGTCCTGAGCCCCGAGCGCCCGGCGCCGGCGTTGCCGTCGAACTATCTGCCGGCCCATCCGTTTGCCCATGGCCATCCGGGATTGCGCGACGAGGAACGGGTGTCTGGGGTTTGGAAGAACCGCGACGAAGCCACGATCCGCAATGAAGTGGGCCGGGAATTCGCCTGCTCGGAAAACATCGATATCCAGATCGGCCAGGTGCTCGACAAGCTCGAAGCGATGGGCGAGCTGGACAACACCTACATCATTTATACCGCCGACCACGGCATATCCATTGGCCGCCATGGCCTGATGGGCAAGCAAAACCTCTACGAGCACACCTGGCGCGTGCCCTATATCGTGAAAGGCCCCGGCATCAAGCCCGGCTCCCGCGCCAAGGGCAACATCTATCTGCTCGATACGCTGCGCACGCTTTGCGACCTCGCGGGCATCGAGGCTCCCGAGGCGACCGAAGGCATCAGCTTCAAGCCCGTGCTGGAAGGGAAGCAGGAGACGGTTCGCGACGTGCTCTACGGCGTCTATTGCGGCGGAACGAAGCCCGGCATGCGCTGCGTGAAAAAGGGCGACTGGAAGCTGATCAAATACGATGTGCTCGATGGCAAGGTGCGCGAAACCCAGCTGTTCAACCTCGCGGAAAATCCGGAAGAGTTTCTCAAAGAGCATCGCGGGCTGGCCAACGCAAACCCGAAGCCCAACCAGGTCAATCTGGCCGGCGATCCGAAATATGCGGGCAAGCTCAAGGAGATGGAAGCCCTGTTGCTTTCGGAGCAGCGTCGGCTGGACGATCCCTACCGCTTGTGGGATCAGCCCGAAAATTGAAACCCGATGCAACGGTGGAAACCGAATGCAGGCCCGTAGCCAATGACCGAATGAGAAGGGGATCGATGCGCAAAACCTTGATGGGCCTGCTGGCGGGTGTTTCCGCGTCGGCGTTGGCGGCGGGGCACCCGTTTTTCGCCGCCGGATGGAAAAGCGGCGGCCCGGCGATCTACGATGCCGCATTCAAGAAGCAGTGGCAGCTGGAGTCGGCCGACGAGCTGACCGATGGCTGGGTGTTGCCGGACGGCGGGATCGTCTATAGCTTTTCCACGCGGAAGGAGGGCATTGCCGGGGTGGTTCGGCTGGATCCGGAAAAGAACAAGCGGTGGGAATACCGCGTTGCGCCGGGGCACGACAACCATTCCTGCCAGCCGTTGCCGCATGGCGGGTTCCTGCTGGGCGAGTGCGGCAAGGAGGCGTTGTGGATGGTGGAGATCGACCGCGACGGCAAGCCGCTCAAGCGCGTCAAGGTGGCCGACGCCCCGCTGGACCTGCACCACGCCTTCCGCGCGGTTCGCAAGACGCCGCAAGGAACCTATCTCGGCACGCTCATGAAGGGCGCGGGCAAGCTGAAAGGCGGGCATGCGTATGAGTGGGACGCAAACGGCACGTTGCTGCGCACCTTTCCGTCGGGCTCGTTCCACGCGGTGCGGCTGCCCAACGGCAACACGCTGGTCTCGGAAGGAAGCGGCACGGATGGCCGCGTGATGACCGAATATGCGCCCGACGATTCCATCGCGTGGGCGCTGACCGGCGAAGACCTGGAAGCGGCCGGGCTGCTGGTCGGTATGGTCTGCGGGTTCCAGCGCCTGCCCAACGGCCATACCGTGGTCAGCAATGTGAAGCACGGAAAGAATCCGCTCGGCGCCAGGAACGGAGCGTCGCCGAAAGCCTTCGAGGTGACGCCAAACAAAAAAATTGTCTGGAAAGTGCCCGCCTCGGCGTCTCCTCATAACATGGGGTCCATACAGTTGCTGGATGACCGGGGAAACCCATCCAATGCGGGGGATTTGAGATGAAGCAATTTGCAAAAAAAGGGCTGTTGACTGCCCTGCTCGCGGCCGTGCTGCCGTTTTGCGCTCAGGGCAAGGCCGACGAAAAGACCGATTCGGGAAAGAAGCGCGACCGCGAAAAAAGAGCGCGGCAGGAAACCGGCCAGCCCGCGACCGAAAAAATCATCGAAGATGCGCGGCTCGCGATCGAATATCTCGGCCGGCAGTATCCGTCGTACAAGAGCAAGCATTTCCTGAAGCAACTCGATCGGCTGGCGGCGGAAGGCGCTGCGTTCGAGGAGCTCGACCAGCTGCGCTACGAAGCCCTGGTGCTCAACAATCCGGAGGTCCGCTTCGACCGGATCCTGTTCCGCAGCTCGAAGTCGTCGCATTTCCCCTCCAATTGGCAGGGGAACTCCACCTACCTGCGCCGCCACGGCGAGGAGACCCATCCCAACTTCAACGATGCGTTCCAGGTGCTCAACCTCAAGGATCGGTCCATCGAAACCCTTTATCGCCCCAAAGACATCAAGGAAGGGCTGATGGATATTTGCCTGGATTATTCCGGCACCAAATTCCTCTACTCCGGGATCGAGACCGAAAGCAACACCTTCCAGGTTTATGAGATGAACACCGACGGAACCGGCATGCGGCGGATCACGCCGATCATGCCGGAGATCGACAACTACAACGGGATCTACCTGCCGAACGGGAAAATCCTGTTTTGCTCGACGGCCTCGCTCAACTCCGTGCCGTGCGTCGGCGGCTCCGATTATGTGGGGACGCTCTACGAAATCAACGCCGACGGAAGCGGCATGAAACAGATCGCGTTCGACCAGGAAAACGATTGGTATCCGTGGGTGAAGGAAAACGGACGGGTGATGTATTCCCGCTGGGAATACACCGACAACTCGCACTATTTCACCCGCATCCTGCTGGAAATGAATCCGGACGGAACCGCCAACCGCTCCATCTACGGCTCCAACTCCTACTGGCCCAACACCCTTTTCTACGCCAAGCAAATCCCCGGGCACACCTCCAAGTTTGCCGCCATCGTCTCCGGGCACCACGGAACCGCGCGCGCCGGCGAGCTTTTCATCTTCGACCAAAACCAAGGCGATTTCGAGGCGGACGGCGCCCTCCAGCGCATTCCCGGCCGCGGCCAGGAGGTTGAACCGGTCATCGTGGACAACTACATGAACGGCAAGTGGCCGCGCTTCCTCCACCCGTTCCCGCTGAGCGAAAACTTTTTCCTCGTATCGGGGCAGCTCACCTCCAAGGAGCGCTGGGGCCTGTATCTGGTCGATACGTTCGACAACATGATCAAGCTGGGAGAAAGCGGCGAGTTCATGTTCGAGCCGGTTCCGCTGATGACGCGCGAGCGGCCGCCGGTGATTCCGGACCGCCGCCGTCCCGACGCCGCAAACGGCACCTTGTTCATCCAGGATATCTACGAAGGGCCCGGGCTCGAAGGCGTGCCGCGCGGCTCGGTGGCGGCGCTGCGGCTGTTTACCTATGGCTATGCCTACCGCCTGACCGGATCGCACGACGCGCTGGCCATTGAGGGCGGTTGGGATACCAAGCGCATGCTGGGCACCGTGCCGGTGGAAGAGGATGGGTCGGTCATGGTCAAGGTACCCCACAGCCGGCCGCTGTCGATCCAGCCGCTCGACAAAGACGGGCGGGCGCTGCAGGTGATGAGAAGCTGGACGGTTGCCCAACCGGGCGAGATTGTCTCCTGCGTGGGTTGCCACGAGCCGAGCAACGCGGCGCCGCTGTCGCGGCCGACGCTGGCGGCGCGCAAGGCGCCGCAAAACCTCACCCCCTGGGTCCCGGGCGTCATGCCGCACGGATTCGGATTCAAGCGCGAGGTGCAACCCGTTCTGGATACCTATTGCGTGGGATGCCACGACGGCTCCAAGCCGGGACGGCCCAATTTCAAGGACGACACCGAGGTGCGGTTCAGCGCCAAGGCCAACTTCGGCAAATCCTACATGGCGCTGCATCCCTACGTGCGGCGCCCGGGACCGGAGAGCGACCTGCACATCCTGACCCCCATGGACTACCATGTCTCCACCAGTCCGCTGTTCCAGATGCTGGAAAAGGGCCACTACGGCGTGAAGGTCGACGACGAGTCCATGCGCCGCCTCGCCACCTGGGTCGACCTGAACGTGCCGTACCACGCCACCTGGACCGAGGTCAACGGCAGCGAGCGCACCCTCGCAAGCGCCGAGCGCACCGTGGAGTACAAGAAAAAGTTCAGCGGCATCAACGACGACATCGAGTGGATGCCGCCGCTTTCCGCGCGGCCTGCGTTCGTCAAGCCCGCCCGCCAGAAGCGCCCGAAGGCACTCACCCTTGCGGGGTGGCCCTTGGATGCCGCGTCCGCCGGCGAGAAGAAGACCGTGAAGTTCGGCCGCCAGGAATTGACCTTCGTGAAAATCCCCGCCGGGAAATTCGTGATGGGTTCCGTGACCGGGGAGCAGGATGAATACCCGCAGACCGTGGTGGAGATCGCGAAGCCGTTCTGGATGTCGACCACCGAGATCACCAACGAGCAGCTCAACGAATTCTTGCCGGAGCACGATAGCCGGGTGATCGACCAGCAATGGAAAGACCATATCTACGCCGGCTACCCCGCCAACGAACCGCAGATGCCCGCCGTTCGCGCAACCTGGAACGAGGCCGTCGCCTTTGCCCGGTGGATGTCGGAGGAGATCGGCGCGCCGGTGAACCTGCCGACCGAGGCGCAGTGGGAGTGGGCGGCGCGCGCCGGAAGCGACCAGCCGTTCTTCTTCGGGGAATCCGGATTCGAAAACCACGCCAATCTCGCCGACAAAAGCATCGGCCGCATGGCCGTGCGCGGCGTCAACCCGAAACCCGTTCCCGAAAAGAGCCGCACGCCGCTCAACAACTTCGTGCCGCGCGACGAATCGTTCGACGACGGCATCATGGTGCCTTCGGGAACCGCCCAGTTCGCGGCGAATCCCTGGGGCCTGCACGACATGCACGGCAACGTGGCCGAATGGACGCGCTCGACCTACAAGGCCTATCCCTACGACGGCGCCGACGGGCGCAACGATCTTTCGGCGGAGGGGCGCAAGGTGGTCCGCGGCGGATCCTGGCGCGACAAGCCCAACCGGGCCACCGCATCGTTCCGGCTGCCCTATGAACCCTATCAGCGGGTCTTCAACGTCGGCATCCGGCTGGTTATCGAGGAGTGAGCTTTCGGAACGAAAGGCATTGAACCCGGGGGGAAGCAGGTTTAGGTTGAACGTAGTTGAAGGATTTGGAGGTTACTATGCCGGTCAACCAAGCTGTTCTCTTCACCAAGCCGATCCACCATCTTGAAACCGACCTTTCCCCGGAAAAGCTCTGCAAGTCGGTTCGGGACTACTTTGGCCACCAGGGGTTTTCATTCGTCTTGGACCGGATGGTGTCCGGCCCCGAGCTGGCCCGGCGCGACGTGATCCGCCGCCATTATCTGATGTACAGCAAGGCCGCCTGCGCCGAAACGCTGGATATTTCCGAGGCGGGCAAGGACC
>NZ_JBFJYW010000204.1:0-7231 GCF_041622395.1 Pontiella sp.
AAGGCGGGTGGTCTTGCGAGCACTCAGACTCGCTACGCGTGACGCCGTCGCACACGCGCCTCCCTGCCGCGCCGCCCCGATCTGCCGCGCGGCTGATAGGTTTCCTTCGTCAACCGTTTAAGCCCTACAACCCCGCATGATTTGCAGGGAGGGCACGGTTGAGGAATGTGATTACGAGGAATGCGAGTCATCTCTGCCCGCCAACCCCTCCGCACTCCGGCAGGGCAAATAAACCTGCCCAAAACCCTTGCCCAACCTCCTGCGCCTACGTATATTTCGCCGCTTAATTAACCGGACGTTCCGGTTAGAAGCGAAGACCGCCTGCTACCTCGGGTGTGTCAAAGCGGATTGTTTAACTAAATAGAGTAAACTATAAGGAGAGGTAAAATGGCTGATACATTCACCAAGACGATTTCTATTGCGGATCTGCTGGACGCCGGTCTGCACTTCGGTCACCAGACCAAACGTTGGAACCCGAAAATGAAGCGCTACATCCACGGCGCCAAAAACGGGATCTACATCATCGACCTGAACAAGACGCTCTCCCAGCTCGAGCTTTCCCAAGTGTTCCTGAAAGACGTGGTCCTGCGCGGCGAAAAGATTCTCTTCGTCGGCACCAAGAAACAGGCGCGCGAAATTTTCAAGACGACCGCCGAAAACACCAACCAGCCCTACGTCATCCATCGCTGGCTCGGCGGCATGCTGACCAACAACAAGACCATCCGTTCCTCCGTCAACCGCATGCGCGAGCTGCAGAAGATGATCAAGGACGGCACCATGGACAAGCTCCCCAAAAAGGAAGTATCCGTTCTGCGCCGCGAGCTCACCAAGCTGGAACGCAACCTGACCGGTATCGCCGACATGGAAAAGAAGCCGGGCGCCCTCTTCGTGGTCGACCTCAAGCGCGAGCACCTCGCCCTCGAGGAAGCCAAGCGCCTGAACATCCCGGTCGTTGCCCTGGTTGACACCAATGCCGACCCGGACCTCGTCGACTACCCGATCCCGGGCAACGACGACTCCCTGCGTTCCGTCGGACTGATCTGCGAAGTCCTCGGCGAAGCCATCAAGGCCGCCGACACCGAATACGCCGCCAAGGCCAAGGCCGAGCGCGAAGCCCGCGAAGCCGCCGAAGCCGTCGAGCGCGAAAAGGCACGTGCCGCTCGCGAAGAGCGCCAGAAGAAGGAAGCCGAAGAGAAGAAGAAGCGCGAAGAAGTGCTGAAGAAGATCAAGGAGCAGAAAAAGAAGGCCGACGAAGCCAAGAAGGCCGAAGCAAAGGCCGCCAAGGCTGCCGAGAAAACCAAGAAGGAAGAAGCCCCCGTTGCTGAAGAAGCCGCTCCGGTTGCCGAAGAAGCACCTGCCGTAGTCGAGGCACCTGCCGTCGAGGAAGCCGCTCCCGAAGCTCCGGCCGAAGAAGCTGCCGCCGAAAAATCTGAAGAGAAAAAAGAAGACTAACTCTGGAGACTTAGAAAATGGCAATTACAACCGCTATGATTAAAGAACTTCGCGACGCCACCAGCCTCGGCATCGCGGACTGCAAAAAAGCACTGGAAGAAACCGGCGGCGACTTCGAAGCCGCCGTCAAGATCCTCCGCGAAAAGGGCGCGGCCGTCGCGGCCAAGCGCGCTTCCAAGGAAGCCAAGGAAGGCATGGTTGCCGCAAACGTTGCCGCCGACGCCCAGAGCGGCGCAATGATCGAAGTCAACTGCGAAACCGACTTCGTAACCCGCAACGAAGACTTCCAGGCATTCGTCGAGGAACTCCGCGGCGAAGCGCTGAACTACGAAACCGACGCAATGGCCGAAGGCGTTGCCAAGAAGATCGAAGACAAAATGGCTTCGATCGGCGAAAAGATCCAGTTCCGCCGCAACGTCAAATGGACGGTTGAAGGCACGGGTTCCATCACGTCCTACATCCACATGGGTGGCAAGGTCGGCGTACTCGTTGAACTCGGATTCGAGAAACCCGAAACCGCGGAAAACGCCGTATTCCAGGAGCTCGCACGAGACCTGACCCTCCACGTTGCCGCCGCAGCGCCGGAGTTCTTGAACCGCGACGAAGTCCCGGCCGATAAACTCGAAGAGGAAAAATCGATCATGCGCGCCCAGATGAAGGCCGAAGACGAAGAAAAGGGCAAGTCCCGCCCCGAAGAGATGATCGAAAAGATCCTGATCGGGAAAACCAACAAGTTCTACTCGCAGATCTGCTTCCTGGAGCAGGGCTTCGTGAAGGAAGACAAGGTTCCGGTACAGGACCTCATCGCAGCGAAAAGCAAGGAACTGGGCGACACCATCGCGGTCAAGCGCTACATCCGCTACCAGCTCGGTGCCTAAGTTAATCCTCGATTAACCGCAAAAAAAGCCCGTCATCGCGACGGGCTTTTTTTGTGTTAGCGAAAAGCGACGAATGAAACGCGGCGGGATTGATTCCCGGAAGCCGCGCTTCAGTCGTCCCCCATCACGTCCCGACATTCTTCTTCACCGTCCGCCAGTCGAGCCCGGTGCGCCGGGCCACCTCGCCGTAGTTGCCGTAGGTTTCGTAGAGATCGCGGCAATACTTTTCGACCAGCTCCTTGGCGGAGAGGGTTCCGGCCTCGACGGCTTGGTTCAGGGCCATCGCATCGGGGGGCTCTGCCGCCGCGTCGCCGCAGTAGGTTCCGGAGATCATGATGCGGCGAATGGCCTGCTCCAGCTCGCGCACATTGCCGGGCCACGCATAGTTTTTGCCAACCGCCTCCTTCAGCGTCGCAACGATCGGGATCCGCAGATCGTCCCCGCAAATGCGCTCCAGCAAATGGGTGGCCAACGTCTCCAGCTCGCGCGGCACCTCGCGGATGCGTTGCCGCAGCGGCGGCATGGTGATGATGTCGGAGCAGAGGCGATAATAGAAATCGTCGCGGAAGGTCCCTTCCCGGCGCAGCGCGTCGATCGACTTGTTCGTGGCGGCAATCACCCGCCCCTTGAACCGTAGCCGGTCGTGGCTGCCGACCGGGGAAAAGGTGCGCTCCTGCAACACCTGCAGCAGCTTGATCTGCACCGGAACCCCCACATCGCCGATCTCGTCCAAGAAAATCGCCCCGTACGCGCTGCAGCGCGAAAAGACGCCGTCGTGCTTTTCGATGGCCCCGGTGAAGGCCCCCTTGCGGTGGCCGAACAACTCCGATTCGATCAGCGCCTCGGGATATTGCGAAAGGTTGATTGCAACGAACGCGCGCGTGAAGCTCTCCTCGAACTTCTGCGCATTGGGATTGAACGGAATGAATCCGGAGCGGCCGATCGCGGCGGCGGCCGCCCCCTTCCCCGAGCCGGTTTCGCCCAGCAGCAGGGTCGAAAAATCCTCCATGCGGTTCCAAAGGCACCCCTCGTACCACGAGATGTCGTGCGTAAAAACGTTGTCCCAAAGCTGCGCCCGCAACCGCTTCATGCAGGGGCTTTCGCCAACGAGTCCCGTGGAGATGAAATAGTAGGCGCGCCGAATCTGGTAGAAGATGCCCACATAGCGACACGCCTCGCTCCGGCCGAATCCATAGCGGACCAACTCCTCCATGCATTGGAACACAAACGGGGCCCGGCACGACTCATCCCCCGCCCGGATCTGCTCCTCGATCAGATGGTCGAACCGATCCATGTAGCGATGAAACACCTGGAACAGTACGCTCACCGCCACCGCCCGCGCCTCCTCGCCCCCGTCGCGATCGATCACGATGCCGCCGGATTGCTCCAAAGCGGACAAATGCTCGTCCAGCTTCCGCAACAAAGGCCCCAGCGTCGTGTGCCAATCCACGGTATCGTCGGCCCCGACGATCTGGCGATCGATCTCCACCCGTTCATCGCCGAACGGATTGCTGAACGCCGCCGATGCCACCTGCTTGAAAAATCCGCTACCCATCATTTGCCACCTTTCCTTCCGCCGCCGGGGTTAAATCCAGAACGACGATCGTGCATCTGGTTTTAACATGCACCAAATGCCTTCACCAACGGCAACAGATGTATATCAACAAAAACATGTTCGCGGCCAGCACTTTCGCAACCCACTACGGATAAATGCTTAACAACCCGGCCCGCTCCGATGGCACACCCCATGCATTAGAGCCAGTTGGATCACAACCAAGCAAGCAAGGAGCGGATCATGAAAAACACGTTCAAATGGCTGAACATCGCCCAGTTTACCGGGGCCTTCAACGACAACGCCTTCAAAATGACGACGATCGTCGTGCTAACGAAACTATTGGGGCCGGAAAGCCTATCGGGCATCATCGCCGTCTGTTCCGTGCTGTTCGTGACGCCGTTTCTGCTCTTTTCCAATGCGGCCGGAACGCTGGCCGACCGCTTCAGCAAGCGCGACATCACGGTGGCCAGCAAATGGCTGGAGATTGCCTTGATGCTCCTGTCCGTCCCCGCCCTGTTATCGGGGCTGGCCTGGCCGCTCTACGCCCTGCTCTTCCTGCTCTGCACGCAGAGCGCCCTCTTCGGCCCGGCCAAGCGCGGCATTGTCCCGGAGCTGGTGGAAGAGGACGAGCTGTCGCGCGCCAACGGCTTCCTGACGGCGGCCTCCTATGCCGCGATCATTCTGGGAACGGCGATGCCCGCCGTCTTCATCGGGTTTGCCGGACTCAGCCCGCTTTACCCCATCGGCATCTGCGCGGGATTCGCCGCGCTCGGAACGTGGTCCGCCTACCGCATCGCCCCGGTCCCGGCCTACGGCAAGCCGAAGCGCAGCTCGCCCTGGATCGTCCCCGACGTCCTCCGCGCCGTGAAAAACCTGCGCTCCGACAAATGGGCAACGCAGGCCGTCCTCGGTCTCGTCCTATTCGGCGGCATCACCGCCCTGTTCCAGCAAACCCTGATCATCTACGGCCAGCAAGTGCTCGACCTTTCCATCGACAAAAGCCCGATCCTCTTCCCGCTGGCCGCCATCGGCATCGGGATCGGCGCCCTGCTGACCGGCCGCTTCTCGAAGCACACGATCGAGATCGGCCTGATCCCGATCGGCGCCATCGGCATCATGGTCTCGGCCCTCAACCTCGCCTTCTGCTCGGCCCCGGTCTGGGTCGGCCTATGGATCGTTGCGCTGGGGGTCAGCTGCGGCATGTTCGTGGTTCCGCTCAACGCCTTTCTCCAGCAGCGCGTTCCGGCGGAACGGCGCGGCGAAGTGTTCGGCGCATCCGGATTCCTGAGCTTTTCGGCCATGGTGGTGGCGTCCGGCCTCTTCTATGTCATGACCAAGCAGCTCGGCATCGGCGCCCGCGGCTGCGTCCTCGCCACCGGGCTCATTGCCGGCGTCCCCGCCGCGCTTGCCTGCGTGCGCCTGCCGGGTTTCCTGACCCGTTTCGGACTCATGCGCCTGATCCATCGCCTCTACAAAATCCGCTTCGAAGGGCTCGATAACCTACCGCGCAAGGGCGGCGCCTTGCTGATCTGCAACCATACGGCCTATGCCGACGCCCTGCTGCTGCAAGCCGCCACCGGACGCCCGATCCGCTTCGTGATGTCGCGCGACGTGTTCAAGACCTGGAAGTGGGCCTATCCCTTCTTCAAACTGACCGACTGCATTCCAATCCATACCTCCGACGGGCCGCGCGCGCTGGCGAAATCGCTGAAGGAAGCACGCGCCGCGATGGAGGCCGGGGCGCTCGTCGGCATCTTCCCCGAAGGCGAACTGACCCCCAACGGCAACCTGATGAAATTCAACAAGGGGTTCGAAAAGATCGCCAAGAACAGCGGATGCCCGATCATCCCGGCGCACATCGGCAACATTTGGGGCAGCATCTTCAGCTTCAAGAACGGGAAACCCGGACTCCGCAAACCGGAGCAATTCCCCCGCCCGATCTCCGTCCGCTTCGGCCAACCGTTGCCGACCGACACCCCGGCCGACGAGGCCCGCCGCGTGATTGCCGAGCTAGGGGCCGAATATGCGACCGAGCAGAGCCTGCAACCCGGCAAGACCCTCGCCCACCGGTTCGTTGCCCAGGCGCGCCGCCATTGGTTCCGCCCCATCGCGTCCGACACGCTCGGCCTCAAGGCGAACTACGGCAAGTTGCTGACCGGCGCCATTGTACTGGCCCACCGCATGAAGCCCGTCATCGGCAACCGGCAAACCGTCGGCATCTTCCTGCCCACCTCCCTGGGCAACGCCATGGCCAACCTTTCGCTGACCCTCGCCGGCAAGACCGTCGTCAACCTTAACTGGACCGCCTCCTCGGAAGCGCAGCAGTCGGCCGTTCAACAGGCCCGCATCAAAACCATCGTCACTTCCCGCCGCTTCATCGAAAAGATGGAACGCCCCGACCTGCCCGTGCGCTGGCTCTACCTCGAAGACCTGCTGAAAAACCTCGGGCACATCGAAAAGCTGCGCGCGTTGGCGGTGGCCCGGTTCGCCACGCCCAGGCAACTCGCCGGAGGACGCGAGCCGCAACCGGCCGACACGGCGGCCATCATCTTTTCTTCCGGCACCACCGGAACGCCGAAGGGCGTCGTCCTCAGCCACGCCAACATTTTGTCCAACATCGGTGCCGTCCAGGCGGTCCAGCCGTTCTCCAAGGCCGATGCCATGTGCGCAATCCTGCCGCTCTTCCACGCCTTCGGCTATCTGGCGCTGCTGTGGTGGCCGCTACTCGAAGGCATCCGCATCGCCTACCACCCCAACCCGCTGCAGACCGACCGCGTCATCCGGCTGATCGCGGAAGAAAAGCTGACGGCCCTGCTGGCCACGCCGACCTTTCTGCAAGGCTACATGCGCAAGGCCAAACCCGAACAGCTCGCCTCGCTCGGCACCGTCATCACGGGCGGCGAAAAGCTGCGCCCCGAACTGGCCGACCGCTTCGAGGAACGCTTCGGCGTGCGCCCGATGGAAGGGTATGGCTGCACCGAGCTCTCGCCCGTCGCCCTGCTCAACACGCTCAACGGCCATCGTCCCGGCAGCGCCGGCCAGCCGCTGCCGGGCGTCGCCGTCCGCATCGTCGATCCCGAAACGCGCGAAAGCCTGAGCGACGGAGAAGAAGGCCTGATGCTCATCAAGGGCCCCAACGTGATGCAGGGCTATCTCGACCAGCCGGAAAAGACCGCCGAAGCGTTGCGCGACGGGTGGTACGATACGGGCGATATCGCCCGCATGGACCAACGCGGCTTCGTCTACATCACCGGGCGGCTGTCGCGCTTCAGCAAGATCGGCGGCGAGATGGTGCCGCACGGGCTCGTGGAAGAAGCCTTGCAGCAGGTTGCGGGAACCGCCGTGC
>NZ_JBFJYW010000205.1:0-7214 GCF_041622395.1 Pontiella sp.
GCCAGCGCTGCGGCACCCCGTTGGCGGTGGTGTTTTCGGCAAAGAGCGCAAAGATGGAGCGCGGTTGCGTCATCGGCACCTCCAGCTGGTTGACGCCGGGCGTCGTTCCCGCCACATCGCCCGTCCACTGCTCCGTATGGTAGAACAGATCCGGCAGCGCCGTGATAATGATGACCGCATCGGCGTCGATCCACTGGTCGGGCTGGTCGACCTGGCCATAGCTTCCTGCACCCGTATCCAGCCAGTACTTCGTATTCCATTCCCAGGTCAGCACCATGCTGTTGGTCAGTTCAACCTCCACCGAGGCGCCCGCGCCCGACGAAGACTCCATTCCAACCAACGTCCATCCGGCCAGCGTGTGCTGCGTCGTGCCGTCGGAGAAGAACCCATTGGTGACCGAACAGCTGATGAGCGACCCGTAGGCGTTCGTATAGAGCCCCGGAGGCGGCACCGAAAGCCCGGCAATGGACCGGATATCCAGAATGAGGAGATTGCCCAACAGGCCCGTATCGGCCATCGCCACCTCGGTCAGGTTGGAAAAGGAGACATTGAACGAAGCCGTCAGTTCCACCTGGTCCCACGGGCCGTACAGCGTAACCTCGAATTGCGTCAGCCCGTCCGGCGCCATATTCACATGCGATGCAGCGGAAAACAGGCTGCTCAGGTCGAAATAAATCTCGCTTCCCGACACGCCGTCGCCGACGAACGAAGCAATCGGCCCGCTGGCATCCATGGCGGTCAGCACGCCGATCGCCCCCTCGGGCACAGGCGCAAAAATCGTGGGGTCGAGCTGCAGCAGCAACTGCCGCGATTCGAGCACGAAATCGTTTTCAAGCTCGGTCGTCATGGCCAAGAGTCCGTTGGTGGGCCAGACCGCCGACCCCGAACCATTGGTTGCATGCACCCGGCAATAGTAGGTCGTCAGCGGTTCGCAACCGGAGATCCGGTGCAGCGCCAGCCCCTTGTCGGCCGCCCCGGCCTGGATCGCGCGGATGTCCGCGCGCCGGTAGTAGTTCGTGGTCAGCCCCGGATTGCCCGTATAGACCGGCGACTCCTCGATCCCCACCTCGCCGGCCAGGTTCACGGTGGCGGCCGCATCGGCAAAAACCTCCACCCAGGTTCCCGCCGGTTCCGTGGTCCGGACAAAGAGATCGAACTGCGAGGGCGTCGCGTTCACCGCAGTAACCCGGTCGAATTCCGGCGCCGCCCATGCAGCCGTCGCCAGCAGAACCGCAATCAACCAAGGTGCCGCCCCCCCCAAATCCGGCAACCGGAAATCGGCCATCGAGCATCCTCGACGAAGTCGTATAGGTTTCCTATTCATCGTCTCCCTCCACCGTCTGCGTCCCCATGCCCATCCGCTGCAGGCCCGGGGCACCGTCGCGCTCGACAATCCGTTCCCCGCCGGCCAGGATCACTACCCGGCGGATGCCGTTGGCCCGCAGAATCCGTGCGGTTTTTTCCGCTTCGCCGTCTCCGTTGTCGATCAGCACCATCACCGGAACCGGCTCCGCTTCAGACATCCGCTTCAACGAATTTTCGCCGCCGGCGCGGGCCGCCACGGCGGGGATATCGAACGGCGACTTCACCACCGCCTTGCCGGGGAACTTATCCTCCAGCACGCTCAACGGGGCCGCCGCGGCCGTCGTGCCCTGCCGGGTCAACCGGCCGCCGGCCTCGACATTCGGCGTCCGCAGATCCACCAGCACCACATCGCCCTCGCCGAAGCCGGAAAGATCCTGGTACGAAATATAGTTGAGCTGTTCACGGTGGAACCCGGCCGCACGGGTGGTGGAGCCGCGGTTGGCTTCCCAAGCGGCATAGCCGCCCTCGAGCACCTCGGCCTGGATGCCCGCCTTTTCGTTGAGCATCCGCACCGCAGTTGCGGCATCGTTCCCGCCCAGCCCGCGGTCATACACCACCACGCGCCCCAGCGGCGGCAACTTCTTGCTGCCCACCACCCGCAACGGCACATTGATGGCATTCGCAATGTGCCCGGCTTGATACAGACTCCGCTCCCGGACGTCGATCAACGTCAGCGTTTCGCCTTCGGCCAACAGCGCCTGCAACTCCGCCGGGGTCGCCGCCCAGCTGCCTGCCGCCACGCACCACACGGCCAAGGCCATCCCATATTTTCCGAGTCGTGTTTTCATTATTCCGGCCTCCAATCGTTGACGGCCTGCCGCATATCCACCAGCAGCACGGCCGATGCGGGAATTGCAAAATCATAGCCCAGCAACTCGCCCTGCCGCACCTCCGCGGCGAACCAGCGGCCGGAGGCCGGATCCAGCATGCGCAGGGCCCGCACGTTCCCAAACCCAAGCCCGCGCATCAGGCGGTGCGCCGTGCACGGCTGCGGAAAGTCCGTCAGACTGACCACGTTTACTCCGGCCTGCAGGTCGATGGATTCGAGCGAGGATGCGCCCATGTCGGCCACATAAGCATCGCCGAAGCGGATCCAAAGGAAGTCGCCTTCCTCCAGCGGGAAGTTGTCGCCCGTGCTCCCGCCACTCCAGACGGCGGTCTCTTGAACAAGGGCGGGAACCACCGATGTGAAGCGGCTGATTTCCGTTACGCCGACGGCCGAGTTCCAGCGTTCGAGCAACGTAAAGGCATCGGTCGCCTGCTCGGCCACCGAGCGGGTCACCGGCACGGCATTCATATTGCGGAAAACGGCCTGGATGGCCGGCAGCTCGGCGCTCTTCACCTCGCCGCTTTCGAGCCAGGTCAGTTTGCGTCCGTTGACGGACTGGGACTGCTTGGTCGTTGTCGAACGGGTCAACGGAATGGATGCCAGATTCGAAAGGTGGATCAGGCGCAGGTTGAAGATCCCCGTCCCGAGCGAATCCTCCTGGCAGCAGACCCAGCCGCCGTCGAGGAACGGAAACGCCTCGTTTTCCGGCGTGTCGGTGATGCGGACCTCGCGTTTTCGCAGCAGGTCGTAGCCATAGAGTTCCACCTGCGAATGGCGGTTGTCCTGCCAAACGATCCAGTGGTTCTGGAGCACGGGATGGTACTGCCCGTAGATGTTGTCGGTGACCCGGAACCAGGTGTCTTTCTCCAGATCCATGTAATAGATTTCGCCCGGCCCCGAATCGCGCCAGTCGGCCCAAACCACGCGGCCGGCATCGAGATCCGGATAGAGCTGGTCTTCGATGCCCGGCAACAGCGCAACCGCCCCGCCGCCTTCGACGAGGTTGATGGCATGCAGCTGCCACGGATCATCCGGTCGGCTGGTGGACTTGGATTGGAAAACGATCCACGGCCAATCGATATCCGGATTGATCTCGTCTTTCCCGAGCGTGGAAGTCACCCGCACCACCGCGCCGGTGTTGTCGAGATCGGCCATGTAGACATCCCAACTGCCGTCGCTGCGGCGTCCCTGCCAAACGGCATAGTGCCCGTCGGTCTTCGGATTCTTCTGGGTAAAGGTCCCCACGGTCAATTGGCGCGGAGCCCCGCTGCCGGCATGAAGGTCGAGCGCAAATATTTCGGGCGAGCCGTCGCTCTGGTCCTGCCAGACCATCCAGCGGCCGCGGGCATAGGGCGTCTTCGGGCCGCGCGCCGCGGCGGCCAGCACTTCGCCGGCGGCATAGAGGTCTTCCACCTCGATTAGCATCGTGGCGAAGTTGGTCTGCGACAGTTCGTTCACCAGCGTTAGGCGAACCGTGTACCAGCCCGGAAGCACATCCGAACCGCTTTCATTCTTGCCGTCCCAGACCCAGTCCGTGACCGCCGAACCCACATTGGTGAAGGTGACCGAGCGGACCTTGTCGGATTCGGCATAGCCATGGCCGTAGAGCGGGTTGGCCATCCACGAAACCGAATGGAAATCGTTGCTTCCTTCCATCACGCCGCCGACCTGCCCGCGCACATCCACCGTGTGCAGTCCCGGCACCAGCTTCTCGACATGGAACGGTTCGGAGACCGCTTCGATGGCGCGGAAGTAGCCTTCGTCGATCCGCCAGCGATAGTCGGTCACGCCGGTTCCACCGACCGACAGCGTCGCATAGTCAAGCCGCGTCGGGCTGGCCGGGACCCCGTTGACCTGCACGGGGTTGACCGAGGAATCGACTTCCCACGTCGCAACCAGCGCCGCGGACTCGGGCGGATAGCTGCCATATCTTGGACGACCGAGGATCTTGACCGTATGCATGCCGTTCGCCAGGCCGGTGAGCGAGATCGGTTGAGCCACCATCTGCTGCGACGACCAGCTTCCGCCGTCGACCTGGTACTTGTAGTAATCGACATATTCCCCGCCCACGTAAAGCGTGGCCGAGCCGAGCGCGTTGGGCGAGCACGGCGTATTGCTGACGGTGGTCCACGGAACAATGCCGCGGAAAATTTCCACACTCGCATCCGTTGCCAGCGCGCTATCGGAGGAGGAGAAGGATATGCGCGTTGAGCCCGGTCGGATCGAAAGCGCGTCGCCGGTGAGCAGCACACTCTCCGCGTCCTTGGCGAACTGTTGCAGTCCGGGCAGCTCGCCGTTCACCACGATGCGCACCGTATTGGTCTCTTCGACGTTGCCCTGCGAATCCGTCGCGAAGAACGAAACCGTGTAATCCCCCGCTTCCCGGATCCAGAACGGATAAGCCGGCTGGAACGGGGCATTGGTGATCGAGTAGACGATGCTGACGGGGCTTTCATCGGTGGAAAGGAAGAAGATCTGGGTTTCGTCGGTGATGTAGTGGTTGGTTCCCACGCCCACCTCGACGCCGGCAAACTCGATGGTCGTGACCGGCGGATCCGTATCTTCCGGGACGCCGCCGTAGGTGACGGTGTAGCTGTTCGAGCCCAGATTGCACAGATCGAAGATATTGAGATACGTCAGCTTGGCGTTGTCCGACTTGCGATAGCGGATGTTCGTCCAATAGTTGTTGGCGTTGACCACCTTTCCGTCGTTGCGCACCACCGATTCGATCGGAAGCTTGGCCTGTTGGGGATCGGTGAGGCGCATGTAGCACCAGTCGGTGCGGTCGGAATCGACCACCACCAGCTCCTGCCCCGGCCCCGGCGGCGGGCCAAACGCCGCATTCACGATATGGTTCACCGGCAGAATCTGCCCTTCGCTTTCATACAACGCATCCGGAATCATGCTGGCGTCGCGGTCCGTGTCGGCCAGGAAGTCGAGCACGTCGTCGCGCCCGGCCTGATCGTTGAGCACTTCCTTGGCAATGAAGTGCGCCACCAGATTGGTAATCAGCGAGGTTTCTTCGCCGCCGAACTCCGGGGCATGCGTGTAGGACGCCTTGAATTCGACGAATTCGCCGGAGAGCGTCGTGATCATGTCCCACGACGCCTTGCGGGCGGTGCCCGGCTCCAGGTCGCCGATGTTCACGGTCAGACTGGTCCGATCGAGCGGCGAGTCCATGACGCGCACCCCCAGCAGGCGCGGAACCAGCAACAGATTCTGCACGTTTTCGACGATCCGCGGCTGTTCCGACCGGATCATCACGCTGCGGGCCTGCCCATAACCGACATTGCGCACCAGCACCCCGAGAATGAACGGGATCGGCGCCTCGACCGTTTGCGTGAAGGGATCATCGCCCTGCACGTCGCGCGGCTGGAAATAGGCGATGTCCAGCAGCGGCTGCGGCTGCACCGTGATGATGTCCGGAACGGCGAAGAGCACATCATCCGGAAAATAGGCCCCTTGGAACTTGGCCGAAAGGTTGCAACCGACGCGGTATCGCTTGCCCGCCGGATCCTCGCCGCCCGCACCGGGCTTCGGAACAATGAACCAGCGGACCACCGCCTTCTGCGTCGGCGCGATGATGCCCTGCCCCTTGATGCTGTTGATGTTTTCCATCTCGGGGGCACGCACGAAAAACCGGTCCGCCGCATTGTTTTCCTCGCCGTCCCCGGAGGCGGGGTCGGTAAAGCTGAGCGCCGCGCTGAAATCGGTGATCGAATCGACGCCGTCGTTGTTCGTCACCTCCAGCGTAGCCAGGAAGCCGATGCGCTCGAGCGAGAGTTCCTGCTGGATCTCGATCTTCACCCGCGAACAAACGCCCTGGAACTGTTGCTGCGCCAGGCCGGCCGCCGGCAGCAGCAACGCCAGCGCCAGCAGACCTCCCCCAAGAAACCGAACCGGATCTTTTGCTTTCATTCCTCTCATCCCATCGTTGTGTAAATACCGGGTCATGGCGCCACCTCCCCATTCAGGGCTTTAACATCCGTCGGCGTCCACCAGCCGCACTGGTCGTGCACCAGAATGCCTTCGGCGAACATCGCATTGCCGCCGTTGAGCCGCACGGAAACGAGCGGCCGTTCCTCTTCGAAGGCCTCGACCGAAACCACCTGGATCCGCAGGCCGCCGTCGGTGAAGACCGCATCGCCCACCTGCACGTTTTTCGCGGCAACCCAGCCCGTGCCGTCGATCCAGACGAGATGTTCGTCGGTGACCGTCAGCGGCTGTTCCGGATCGTCCTCGAAACCGAGGGTGATCCAGTGAGCGCCGGTGCCGTGGACCACTTCCGCGACGACGGCCACCTCGTGTTCTTCGGAACCGCTGCGGACGCGATCGCCCACCGCCAGCAGGCTCGCCTCGAGCCGTTGGCCGTCGGCCAGCAGCACAGAGGTATCGGGCGCCATGCAGACCGGGCTTCCGCTGCCGTAAGCCGTTCCCCCTCCAGTCGACGGACCGCCTCCGGGACCGCCGGAACCACTGCCACTGCTGTCGGCCAATCCACAGCCGATGATAATGGCCAATTCGTAGAGTCCGGGAGGTGCCGCATTGCCCCACTCATCATGAGCCGCCAGCAACGCCTGAATCACCGTCCGTGCCGTTTGCGGATCGATCGAATTCACACATTGGTAGCCCCCGGAGAAGCGGTCGATCAGGTTGTTCAGGTTGTCGCTGAAGTTCGCCAAGGCACCCAACATGTCTCTCAAGCATTGCGAGTACGCGCTCTGCCGCTGGGCCTGGTCGCCGCCGCCCTCTTCCCCGTAGTAATTGACCACGATCGGAATCTGCACTTCCTGGAACGGATCCAGCCGCGGCAGGTATTCGACCAGCGGCACCATGGAACCCCAGCTGAAGGACTGCCCTTCAATCTCCAGATCGTTCAGCGCAATCAGGCCGTGGTTCTTGACGGTGGCCATGAAACGCACCTGGAAGCCGGGCTCGATGTTGTCGAAGCGTTGCCAAGGAGGCGTCACCACCATAACCGGCTGCGGCACGTGGGTCTCGAAGGTCTGCTCGACCTTGA
>NZ_JBFJYW010000206.1:0-7178 GCF_041622395.1 Pontiella sp.
CAGCTTTCGCGATTGGCCAACTATGGTCTGGGGACGGGCGTCGGCGCCATTGGATATCGGTCCGCGCCCCACAAGACCCCCGAGCAGCCGGAATGGATCGAAATCAACTTCAACGCCCCCGTGGCGTTGGACGAGGTCATTCTGGTTCCCGCCATTCGCCGCGACACCGAAAACGGATTTCAGGCCGACGGGTTTCCGGTGCATTTCCGGCTGGTTGCCGGAGTCGGCGACAACCCGGCCGGTCACGTGGTGGCCGAATACACCGGCGCCGACCGCATCCTGCCGCGTATCGCGCCGTTTTCCATCCCCTGCAACGGCATCACGGCTTCGTGGATCCGGATCGAAACGGTTCAACTCTCCCTGCGCGCGTTCGACGAGAGCTATGTCTTGCAGCTCTCCGAAATCCTGGCGTTCAGCGGCGGGGAAAACGTGGCGCTGCATAAACCGGTAAAAGTGCCGGCGAAGATCCCCACCGAGAACCCCGGCTGGGACGCGCGATTTGTGGTGGATGGCTTCATGCCCTACCTGATGGATGCCGCCGGGGGCAGCAAAAGCATCGCCTATCTAACCCCGCCCATCATCGACGTCCTGCCCTCCCTCTCCATCGATCTCGGTCAAAGCGTTCCCCTCTCCCGGATCAACCTGCATGCCGTCGATCAGAGCGACACCCTTCCCCAGGCATTCATCGGCGATTACGGCATCCCGAAACACCTGCGCATCGAAGGCGCCAATCAGCCTGATTTTTCCGATGCCACCCCGCTGGCGGACCTGCACCATGAGACCCTCTACGACATGGGGCCGATTCTGATGCTTCCCTTCCCCGAAACCCCGTGCCGCTATGTTCGCTTCAACGTCATCGAACCTTCCCCGACGGCCCTCTATGGCCCGATTCCCGCGCGCATCGGCTTCGCGGAAATAGAAATTTTTTCCCGGGGGCGCAACCTGGCGCTCGGGAAATCGGTCAGCACCTCCTTTGGGTCCTCCAGCCCCAACCGCCCATTGACCAACCTGACCGACGGGCTCAATATCTACGGAACCATACTACCGATTCACGCATGGCTCAATCAGCTGGCATTGCGGCATGAACTCGAAACCGAACGCCCCCCGTTGCTGCAGGAACTCAACCTTCGCTATGCCCGCCAAAAAGACAACCTGCGCCGCATGGGCTGGCTGACCATCCTACTGGCGAGCGGAACCATCATCACGATCCTCATCGACCGCATTATCCGGTTGCGGACCATCCACCGCATCCGCGAGCGCATCGCCGCCGATCTACACGACGAGCTGGGGGCCAACCTCCACGCCATCGGCCTGCTGGGCGACCTCGCCCAGTCCGCCAAGGAGACCCCCGAAAAACTCGACCGGATCCTCCAGCGCATGCGCGCCCTTACCGAACGCACCGGCGCCGCCGCCCGCTACTGCACCAACCTACTCGAAGCCGATGGGCTCTACGAAGATCTCGTCGAGGACATGCGTAAAACCTCCAGCCGCATCATGGCCGATCTCGACCACGAGATCCGCTTCGAGGGCGAAGAAGTGCTTCAAAAGCTCCGGCCCCGCAGGCGCATCGACCTGTTCCTGTTCTACAAAGAGAGTCTCATCAACATCATCCGCCATTCCGGCGCCACGAAAGTAAGAACCCGGCTCAACGCAACGAACAAGCAACTCGAGCTCTCCGTCACCGACAACGGGCATGGGCTCAACGGCGAAGTTCCCGCCTCCTTGAAGCGTCGCGCCCGGCTATTGGGCGGGCAGGTCTCGAGCCAAAAAGCCGAACCGAACGGAACCCGCATTACCCTCACGTTTAAACTAAAAAACTTAAAGGTTTGAGATGAAGCCAACGATCCGCGTCATGCTGGTAGAGGACAACCCCGAATACCGGGAAGTCATCAAACTGGCCCTGGAAGATGAAACCGACATCGAGCTGATCAGCCAGTTCGGCACTTCCGAAATTGCCCTGCGCAGCCTGCAAGAGCTGTCCACGCGCAAAGCGCCCGACCTCGTGCTGCTCGACCTGCGTTTGCCCGGCATGGACGGGCTCGACTCTTTGCCCTACTTCCGCTCCGCCCTGCCCGATGCAAAAATCATCATCCTCACCCAATCCGACGACCAGGCGGATGTCCTCCGCGCCATCGGGCGCGGCGCCTCCGGCTATCTCCTGAAATCGGCCACGCTCAGCCAGATCACCGACGGCATCCGTTCCGTCATGAAAGGCGGAGCGCCGCTCGATGCCGGCGTCGCCCGCTTCATCGTGGCCAGCCTACAATCCAAGTTGCCGAACGACCAGGTTGCCATCGATCTTTCCCCGCGCGAATACGAAATTCTCACGCTGATCGGCGATGGGCTCGTCAAAAAGGAAATCGCCGAGCAACTCAACATCAGTTACTCCACGGTCGACACCCATGTGGCCCACATCTACGAA
Source organism: Pontiella sp. (assembly GCF_041622395.1). NCBI lineage: Bacteria > Pseudomonadati > Kiritimatiellota > Kiritimatiellia > Kiritimatiellales > Pontiellaceae > Pontiella > Pontiella sp. The sequence continues at coordinate 2,423 of NZ_JBFJYW010000206.1, forward strand.
AAACTCGAAGTCAGCAACGCCCCATCCGCCATCAACAAAGCCCACATCCTGGGTCTGTTTCGGAACTGAAGCGGAATCCGGCGAGATGCTACATGCATGCACCATTCGCGGGCATTGCCTTTTTTCCCGAACTACAGCGGCCAGTTCAGGGATGTCTTCTGCTCGGAGAGCGTCCAGAGCCGGGCCGCCATTTCCCGGTTCAGGGCCAGCTTGTGCAACGGGCACTCGCCGACGGGCCCCACCGTCTCTGCTCGTTTCGTGGGGCCATAGAGCTTTGCCGACTCCACGGACTCTTCCGTTGCGCACATCACCTCGGGCCAGGAGCCCTTTTCGGCGGACTGTGCGATAAACCGCGAGAGGATGGCCCAGACCCTCTTGTTGAAGGGGCTGGCCGTGTCCATCAACAAATTGGTTCGTGACGCGCCGGGGTGGCAGACCTGGACCACCACCCTCTTGCCGGCCGCTTGAACCCGGCGCTGCAGCTCGTAGGCGAACATCATCTGCGCGAGTTTGCTCTGGGCGTAGGAATTCCAGGCGGTGTAGTTGCGGTCGAAGTTGAGGTCTTCGAACTGGATTTTCTTCCGCCCCATTTTATACGCGTTGCTGCCAACGACCACGATGCGCCCCTGCGACTCTTCGATCCGATCGAAGAGCAATCCACACAGGAGAAAATGGCCGAAATGGTTCACGCCAAGCTGGCTTTCAAAACCGTCCACGGTGATCGCCTGCTTAGCCACCTGGGCAATGGCGGCGTTGCAGATGAGTGCATCGATGCGGGGGATCTTCGCCAACACCTCCGCCGCCGCTTTCCGCACGGAGTCCAACACCGCCAGGTCCATACGCACGAATGTCACCTCGGCGGCAGGGCCGAATTCCTGTTTCAGGGCCGCGATGGCGGCGGCTGACTTATCGGCGTTGCGGTTCAGCATCACCACTCGTGCGCCCTTGGCGAGGAACACCCGCGCGGCCTCGAATCCCGCACCGGAGTTGGCTCCCGTAATCACATAGGTGTTGCCATCGAGGGAGCCGAGACGCTCCGGCGTCCAGCCCTTCGGCCCAAATTTTTGTTTGATGGTCATGGTTCATTCTCCTCGCTTGACGGCCAAAAACCGTACCGCTCATTCCCGGTCACATCTAGGCGGAATAGTCGCAAATACATGCCCAATTGTATCGGACGGTTGATTTTTTCGCTTTCCGGCACTAGGTTGACCGAATGAGCAAGCAACAGATAAAACAACTCATCGAAGACCGGGTCTGCGAGGATGGCATGGTGGAATCCGGGGTGAAGGGGGTGCAAGTATTCCGAGTCACCAAGCCGCATCGTTGCGCCCCTGCGCTGTACGAACCCTCGGTCGTAGCCATCCTGAACGGACAGAAGGAAGCGCTATTGAATGGTCGGCAATTTGTCTACGACAGCAGCCGGTACATGTGTTGCGCCATGTCGATGCCTGTGGAGGCGGGGACCCCTAAGGCGTCGCCGGCCGATCCCCTCCTCGGCGTGATGATCTCCCTGGATACGCGAGTTATGACCCAACTGGCCATTGAGATGGAAAACGCGCCCGGTACCATCCGAACGCCTGGCGGCGCGCAGCTGCCGCAGGGGATTGCACTTGCCCGCTGGGACGACGCATTCACGGAAGCGTTGCTGCGGCTGCTGCAAGTGGGGAATAACCCGGCGGATGCGGCGGTACTTGGGGACGGCCGGCTTCGCGAGCTGTACTACGCCATTTTAAAGGGGGAGGCCGGGAATTCCGCAAGGCGAGCATTCGGCGTGGGCAATGGGATCGCCCGGTCAATAGCGCTTTTGTCTTCCCGCTTGAATGAAACCGTCACCATCGAAGAGATGGCCGCCCAGGTGGGGATGAGCCGGGCCGTGTTCCACCGCAAATTCAAACAGGCCACCACGATGTCGCCCATCCAGTTCGTCAAATCCATGCGGCTGAACAGCGCCGCCACGAAGATTGCCGGCGGAATGACGGTGAACGAAGCGGCCCTGGACGTGGGTTATGTGAGTTCCTCTCAATTCAGCCGGGAGTTTAAACGCATGTACGGACAGTCTCCCAGACAGTGGAGCCACTCCAGGCAACGACCTGCGGAAACTCCGTGACGGGGGGCGCGACGGCCTGGAGCCCCGCCACCTCCCGACTACGGAGACCACTCGGGAACACCTTGTTCTTTCTGTTGAGACTCATACCGAAGCTTATAGGGTTGCTTTTCGGGCGGGGTGGCCGACAGGCCCTCGTTGACCATTTTCGGCAACGTGGAATTCCACCATTCGCCGTAGGCCGCGCGCAACCGCTCCACCACCTCCGGGAACGACGATGCAACGTCGTTGCGCTCGCCCGGGTCGTTTTCAATATCGAAGAGCTGGGCGCCGTTCACCAATCTCCAACGCTGGGTGCGCACCGCGCATTTATTGAATGCATAGGCGTCGCGTTCGCCGGTTGGCCAGCGCCCGCAATGCGTGAAAAGCATCCGGTCCGGCCAAGGGGCCGCAGGGTTTTCCAACAGGGGAAGGAAGGAACGCCCGTCGAGCGCCTGCATGGTTTGCGGCAGCTTCACGCCCGCCAGATCGCAGAAGGTTTGGTATAGATCGACGTGCGCGACCAACCCGTTGATATCAACCCCCGCTCCCAGCACGCCGTCCCAACGCATGATCATCGGCACATGATTGCCGCCCTCGTAGGGCGAGCCCTTGCCACTCCGCAAGCCCGCGTTGAAATAGGAAAACCGTTCGCCGTTGCGTTTGCCCGTCAGATAGTTGGCGCCGTTATCGGTCGTAAAGATCACCACGGTATTTTCCCATGCGTCCCATTCATCGAGCTTGCGCATCAGCACGCCGAAATTGTCGTCGATGTTTTCGATCATGCCGAAGCGCGCCGCCGTCGCGGCATCGAAGCCGAGTTCCAGAAAACGCCGTTTATATTTTTCGGGCGCGATCAAAGGCGCATGCGGCGCATTGGGCGCCACATAGGCGAAATACGGTTGTCCGGATTGCTCCTGCTTCTGAATCCAGCCCAAGGCCGCCTTGAAAAACAGATCCGTGCAAAAGCCGGGAGTCTTCACGACGGTTTCGTTATGCAAGAGCACATTGTCGAAGTAGCGCTGCTCCTTGTTCGCGGGGAAATCGCCGCCCTGACCGATCCCCCCGCAACCGTGGATCAGCGCCTCGTCAAATCCACGGTTGCCCGGCAGATAGGGCTCTTCATCGCCCAAATGCCATTTGCCGAAAATGCCCGTTGCATAGCCCGCGCTCTTCAACGCCTGCGGCAGGGTAAAGATACCCAGCTTCATGCGCTCGCGTTGCAGGATCGTATGGGTGACCCCCACGTTGAACGGATAACATCCGCTCATCAGGGCGGCGCGGGTCGGCGAACAGGACGGACTGACATGAAATTCGGTAAAGCGGGTGGATAGCCCATGGAACCGGTCGAGGTTCGGTGTTTTCACCAGATCGCTACCCATGCAGGAAAGGTCCCCCATTCCCTGGTCATCGGTCATGACTAAAATCAGGTTGGGGCGGCTCCCCGACAAAGAAGCGGCTCCCGCCTGCAGAACAACCGCGATCGTCCCCATCCAAATTCCCAGTTTCCGCATGCTACCTCTCCATTAGCGGTCGTTGATGGCCCAACGGTTCTTCCACCTGGAACCATCGTACATTCGTACCATTTCAAGGACGCAGATTCCACTTAAGCCAGTGGTCCTAAAATCGGGGTCAACCGCAGTCCGGTGCCCCGGATCCGGAATTAAACCCGCTATTTCCCAAACGTTAGTTGAACCTGATCAATGATCGGCTTGGACTCGTTCGATGTTTGATCCGAGAGCTTCAGCTCGAACTGGAACCCGTAGCCTGCCGGCAGGCTGGTCAGATCCAGCTCCGCCGGAATCCGGGCCACCTGTTTGGCAAATCCCTCAATCGCTTCATAGCGCTCGCTGACCGCCTGCCAGTCCGTCCATTGGTCGATTGCCCCGTCCTGGTTCGTGTCGACGCCGACGCGCACCTTCACGCCGTCCACCCACGGGCCGGGGCTCACGTAGTCGGTCGACATCTGGGTCGCCAGATAAAACCGACCTTCGGCGAAAATGACGTCCGGATCGGGGTGGCCGGAACCGAGATTGCCGCAGAAGGTGAACTGCTTATTGATATCCGGGGAGGTGAACCAGGCCACGCTCATCGCCTGTTTATCGCCGTGGGCGCTTGCCGGATCGAAATCGCAGAAGAGATAGTATTGCCCGCCAATGGAAATCGCCGCCCAGTCGCCGTAGGCACTCTGTTCCGGCTCGTGAATCTCATATTGGGCGAATGCCACCATTTGCCCCGGCTTGATTCCGTGGTACGTCCCCTTCCCCTGGTACACTTTCCCCGGATAGTTTGCGGGATCTTCCTTATACCAATGCGGATGCAGATATTCCGCAAACTTCCCGGTCGGCTCGGTCCGTTCATCGACGGGCGGGGCAAGAATCTGAAACCGGCCGATGCCGTCGGGGCTGACGGCATGGGTCGCCAACGGCGAATCCCAGGCGTGTCTGCTGGCATCGATCGGACTCCAGTCTTCGGCGACAACATGGAAATGGCCGTCTAGATCCCGGATGAAGGCGCAGTCGGAACCGTCGGACGGATCCTTGAAGGCCAGCCCCATGTCTTCGCCCAGCTTCCCGTCGGTCAAATCCGCATCGATGATGAGATGCGGGTCCTGATCGTTCGGGAAGTCGTAGTAGAAATAGGCCTTGCCATCGACATATTCCGCCGTGGTCA
>NZ_JBFJYW010000207.1:0-7099 GCF_041622395.1 Pontiella sp.
AAGGCATTGAGCGGATTGAGCGTCCGCGGGGAGCCCTGTTTTTCAGGGATAAGATATAGCTTTAGACCTCGATCCAAAAATATGTTCAGAAAAACATGCTCAAAAATGTCACGATGGATTTGCGGGGATGGATCGAGGCGATTCGTCGTCGCTTAACCGCCCGTATACACAAAGGTTTGCGGGAATCTGTCGGGGTGGAGCGGGGCGCGGGGTGTGGCCTCCTGGATGGGTTGCAACTCGGGAGGGATGGATCAATCGGGGGGTTGCGCCGTGTGGTGCGGGGGTTTTTGTTGAGCCATGGCCAATGGCGAGGGCTGAGTGCCCGCCGTTCGGGGTTGGTTTTGCGGGAGGCGGCCTCTTTGATGGACTTGGTCGGCATGGAGAAGGATGAGGAGTAGTAAAATGTACTATATATAACTGTATAATCTGTCTTTCAATCTCGTCGGGGCTGATGTAAATATGAGGCGGTTTTGACTTGGATGAGGTTAAAACGGAGTTGGTTGTAGTTTAAATTTGCTGATTTGGTTCGGCAACAAAAGTAAACAAAAGGTGGCTTAAATGAAGAAATCGACATGGATTATGGCGGGGATGGCAGCGTTGTTGCCGCTCTCCGGATTGGCAAGCGTAACGGTGAATGCTCCTTCGGCCGACGGAGGATGGGCGATTCTGTTTAATCCGGAAACCGCCGCGGTATACGATCAGCAGCAGTTCTCGGGAACAACCGGATCGGTTAGCCTGGATACAAGCGCCATGGTTGCTGGGTCTAAATGGGCCGTGGATATCACCTATGATGCCGAAAAGGCTTGGCAGTCCCGCGTGTATTGGAACACGACGGGGGTTTATTCGCCTACCCGCACATGGGACAATGTCGATGCGTCGGTCACTGCGCTTACCGGGGAGATCATTAACCGCAGCTACGATGTTTCTACGCCGGGCGCCCGCAAGTTGTCCGTGACCTATCGTGCAACCGACACCGCCGCGGTAACCCTGCAGGGATTGAACAACGATAGCAATGCGCTGGATGCGTATTTGAGCGTTTACCGGCCAACCACGGAGACCGACAATATCTATTCTCCCGATATGACGAAAAACTGGGATCCGACCACGTTGCAGGATGGCTATACGTATACAACGGAGGTTGCTGCATCGGACGCCAGCTATACGGTCATTACCATCACGAAAGGGGATGGCTCCTTCGAGGCAAGCTATGTCGGAAAATGGAATGCTGCAACGGGCGGCTACGACATCGGCTTCGAGTCGTTCGATGATCCCGGTGATACGGCCTATTGGAGCACGGCGGATGCCGGCTTGGGCGACGAAGGTGTTTTCAATGAATTGGATGGAACGGTTACCTTTACCTCCACCTCCTCCAATACCGATGCGTTGGAAGACTTTGTTCCGTACTATGTCTACATGAACCGGGCTGAAATTTTCGACGACTTAAGCTCCCCGAGTGCGAGTCTCTCCTATGCGCGAGACGGCGGGTTTTCTTTGCTGAATTATGATCACTATACCATTCCGGAACCGGCTGCGATCATGCTGCTTCTCGGCGGCGGCGGTGCGCTGTTTGCGACGCGCCGCATCTTCATGATCTAGTTGGCTTGGAAGTTTGGGGCGATGTTCGAGTCGATGGGTTTTTACTCATCGACTCGGTTTTGTTTAAAGAGTTGTGTAATTATGTTTTTAAGAACCCTGTTAAGTTTAATGTTCGGCATCCTGCTGGCCGGTTGCGTTACGACCGACTCCCCGGTGGTGACGGCCGAAGAGTTTTCCGCATCGGTTCGGGCCCAAAAGCAGGCCCGGTTGCTGCGTTCCGGAGATCGGGTTTATTTGTCGGTCGAAGTGAAGGGGAAGAAAGAAATCCCGCAGACGACGATCCAGGTAAACCATGACGGATCCATTCCCGTGCCCTTTGTGGGGGATGTGAAGCTGGATGGATTGACCTTGGCCGAGGCGCGCCTGCTGCTGGAAAAGAGCTATTCGAGGATATTCGTGACGGCCCCGTTGATCACCTTCGGGCTGGTTGACGATGGCGCTGCGGGGGAATGGGGCTATGTCACGGTGCTCGGGCAGGTTCGAAATCCGGGCCGGTTTTCGGTGATGACCAGCGCCGGCATGAACCTAAGCGAGGCGCTTCATGAAGCCGGTGGATTCGGGGACAGTGCAAACATGAACGAAATCGTGGTGACCCGTGTTGCGCCCGACGGGAAAACCATCCAATATATCGCCGATATCAAGGCGTTTGGGCGTTCGGGGTCCACGCAACAGGACATTGTTCTGTTCGACGGCGATGTCGTCTATGTTCCGGAGCGCTTGTTCTAATTCGTTTGCACGACGGGTTTCTAGTAAAAAGTACTAGTGTTTTTGGGTGTTTTTAGCATCGAACTGCCCGTTACGATATGGTTACATGTTCACAGTTTGGTCGTTGTTGTGATTTGAAAAGATTGATAAGGAGCTCGAAGAGCATGAAAAACAAGATGGGTTTGTTGGTTATGGTTATGTTGGTGGTTGCGGTTTCCGTCGCGCATGCACGTTCGCGCAGAACGGTTACAGTGGTTGAAGAAACGATCGTCAGTCCGCTGGATGGATATGCCGGGCAGGTCCAATAACACGCATAATTTTTGAAAATTTAGTTGTCCGCATGGGTTGTGGTTTAGGTGTTCAGGGGGAACTGTGCGGTCGCTATCGGGGATTACAACACGTTTGGCATGGGCAAGCGGTCTGGTACCCTTTCTTGCGGGACTGCTGATCTATGCCGCTTGGGCGCGTGGGGGAGTTTATCCTCCGTTCCAATGGCCGATGGGCTCCTTGGCCGTTATTTTAATCGGGGCCCTCTTTTTCCTTGCGCCTGAAGATCGGCGGCGAATCCGGACTGGCGTTTTAAGGGATCCGGTCTTCTATCTGGCCACGCTCTTTCTGCTTCTGCTCGTGATCCAATCCCTAAACAGCGGCTATGTTGTTATGTGGGATGAAGTGGATACAGCGGGTATGCCGGAGCTTCCTCCGTTTTGGTTGCCTTGGTCGGTTGAGTCGAAAACCGCTTCGCAGGTATTCATCTGGTTTTTCCCCGCCTGCACGGCCTTGATGGTTGTGCGGCACGTGCTGACCAAACCCCAGCTGCACCTCATCCTCTATGTCATGGTCTGGAACGCGACCCTGCTGGCTCTGGTGGGAATGCTTCAGCAAGCGATGGGGGCGGAAAAAATGCTGGGAATATGGACCATTCCTCACGGAAGCTTTTTTTCCACCTTCGGCTACGTCAACCATGGCGGCGCGTTCTTTTATCTTCATGCCGCCATTGCGGCGGGCTTGGCGCACCAATCAATCAAAAAGCGGTTTCCGCCGGTGCAGATCTCGGTTTGGGTCCTTTGTTTTGTGCTTTGCCTGGCGGCCGCGTTTGCGTCGCTGAGTCGTGCGGCCGGGCTGGCGGCCCTGTTGTTGGTGCTCGCCGCGGCGGGCTCGATCGTTCGGCGGGTCTGGACGCGTTCGGTGGGCAAGTCGCAGCTCGTCCACGTGATCGGGGTCGGCTGTATTGTCGTTTTGACCGGCCTGGTGCTGTATTTCGGTTCTGGCGACGGCGCCCTTTCCAACGAGATCGAGGAGACGTTCTTTGGCGCACGCATGGAGGAGGCCGTCGAGGGACGCACGATGCAGCTGCCCGGCGCGTGGGAGATCGCGCGCGATTATCCCGTATTTGGCTGCGGCGGATGGGGCTACCGCTGGATGGCGCTGCTCTACATCCCGGTCAACGAGTGGGATCTATGGCGCGGACCGGGCAAGGCCAATGTCCATTGCGATCCCCTCCAGTTTTTGTGTGAATTCGGATTTGTTGGCTCCTTCTTGATGGCGGGCGCGGTGGTTTGGCTGTTGGTTTCGTTTTTCCGGCAGCGGAAAAAGTCCGGCAAAACCTCCGTGCTGGGCAAGTGGATTGGATTGGGGCTGTTGTTGGTCTTTGTCCACGGCTGGGTCGATCTACCATACCGTTGTCCGGCCATTCTAATCGCCTGGTGCTGCCTGCTCGCCGCCCTTCCCAAACTGACCGCGCCTTCCGACGAGTGGGAGGAATATGGCGATGACTAGGGGCGAATCGCAGCTAGGCGAGCGGCGTCGGGGGGCCTTTTCTTGGGCCTCCCGGCACGTTCAATTGTCCAAAAACCACTTTCTGCCAACGAACCCCGGCTCGTTGGAAACGAACACTTAACTTCGAAGACCTATCCATGAAAAAACACACCCAACCCGATTTAGACCGCGGCTTCCCCGAGACGGACGAACCGCGCGGCCCCATGTACCACCGTTCCAGCTACGGCGAGCCGGCCTACTACGCCGCCGCCTACGGCGGGGAACCCGGCGACGAGGAGGGCATCGACCTGCTCAAGTTGCTGCGGGTGCTGTTGCGCCGCTGGTATACGGTTGCCATCTTTCTGGTGGTCGGCGGGTTGGCCGCCTGGCTGTATGGCCAAAAGGCGACTCCGATATACCAGGCCGAAGCCGAACTCGAAATGAGCGTGCGCCGCCCCAAGGTCATCAATTCCCAGGCGGTCTACGACGACACCTCCAGTTCCATGAGCGACACCGATGCCATCATCAACACCCGGTTCGCCAAATTCCGTTCGCCGGCCATGGAGCGCATGGCGATCGAGGAATACCAGAAGCGCTTCCCCGGGGAAGAACGCTCGGTCCAGGCCCTGTCGTATTATGTGCGGGAGAACATCAGTTGGTCGAAAGACAGGCGCTCGAACATCGTCCGGGTCTCGACCCTCAGCCCCGACCCCCGGTTTGCCGCCCAGCTCGTCAATGTGCTCTCCTTCTGTGCCGGCGCACTGATGATCCAGGAAAACCAGGCCCTGTCCGATGGCGCGGTCCAGTGGCTGCATGCCCAGGTGGAAGAACAGCGCTCCTCGCTGGATGGCGTGGAAAAGCAGCTCGCCACCTTGCGGTCGAGCATTCAGCTCGATTCGTTGGGGCAGCGCAAAGATGCCCTCGGTGCCGCGCTCAACAAAGTGGCGGCCGAAAAAAGCACGATCGAAAACAAGCTGGAAGCGCGCAAGGCCACCTATGATTTCGTCGTCGAAATCCTGACCGAAAAACAGGATGTCGAAAAGCTGCCCTCCGGCCTGCCCAAGGAGGCGGAGATCAATGCCCTGATTACGGTGTGGCGCAAGGCCCGCAATGAATTGGAAAAATGCACCGACACCTACACCGAGCATCATCCCGAATACCAGCGCCTCCATACCGAAGAGCGCCGCGCCCGCAAGGAAGTCGAGGACTTCATCGCCATTTCCGGGGAAGCCATCAAGAATGAAATCCGACTCCTCGAACGGCAGCTCGAACAGCTCGTCCGCCGCGTCGAAACCATGGAGCAGGAGTCCATTTCGCTGGAACAGAAGCTGGTCAACGGGGAGCAGCAGCTCATCAGTCTGGAACGCCGCCGCGAAGCCGCCGACGATGCCTACCGCGCCATCCTCCAACGCATGGAGCAGGCCCGCATGTCGGCCGACGAAAATACCGCCTTCATCAACATCATCCGCGAGGCCACCATTCCGCGCAATCCGGTCAAACCGCGCAAACTGGTGATTCTGGCGCTGGGCCTCTTCATCGGGACGCTGTTCGGGGCCGGGCTGGCCTTCCTGATCGAATTCTGGTCCGACAAGATAACGCTGGTGGGCGACCTGAAGGATTTGAACCTCAATATCCTCGGCACCATCCCTTCGCAGAAAAACGTGGAAACGCGCCGCGATCTTGCCACGATTGGCCTGAAAGACAAGTTCAGCCATGTCTTCGAAATCTTTGCCGGCATCAACACGCTGGTCTCCGCCGACCGCTACAAGGACCGCACGCACGTCATCCTCATCTGCAGCGTGATGCCCGGCGAAGGCAAAACCATCAGCTCCTGCAACCTGGCCATCAGCTCCGCGCTGAACAACACCCGAACCCTGCTCATCGATGGCGACCTGCGCCGCCCGCGCCTGGCCCGCATTTTCGGCATCAAGGAGGAGCACGCCAGCCTGCTCGAATGGCTCTCGGCCGACGACGGCTCGCTCGATTGCGAGCATCTGGTCAATCACGACGTCCACAAGAATCTCGATATCATCACCAGCCGGCCGAGCCGGAACGTCAATCCCGCCGAGCTCATGGGCCGGGCGAAACTGCGCGAGCTCATTGAATGGGGCCGCAAAAACTACGACCGCATCATCATCGATTCGCCGCCGCTCGGCATGGTCGGCGACTCCCACGCCCTGGCCAACCAATCCGACTCCGTCATCGTGGTTTCGCGGATTGGCAAAACGAAGAAACGGGCGCTCAAATTTGCCTTGGGTCGTTTGGTGGAGCTCGATGCCACGGTGCTCGGTTGCATCGCCAACGACGTACCGCACTCGTTGGCCGGCATGTTCAAGGGCGCGCACGACGGATATTCCTACGGATACGGCGGATACGGGGCCTACAAAAGCTATGGCCGGGAAGACGACGCCTAGCCGCGCTCCCCGCCGCCGGGGCGGCGAGGGGCTTTGATCGATTGAACGGCGTGACCCCAGGGGGTCGGGCCGATGTGAAGACAGAGTATATGGCGTGTCTTTCGTCCTCGAACGAAGGCGCGTGATTAGGGGGCCGAATAAACGGGGGTGGGGGAATTCTCCTCAACGCCCGCAACCTCGGTTTCCTGAAAAAAAGTTTGGCATGAGCCAAAACGTACAGCGAAAGACTGCGGGCCCGGCCCGCCGGAAGGTTTCAGCACGGCTGATCGACCGAGGGCGGTAGCGCGTCTTCCGGTAGCGGAACGTTTACCCCCGCTTGTTCAGTCCATCCGGATTTCATTTTTTTCTCTGATCCGCAGGATGCCCTCGCCCAAAGGGCAACTCCAGTGACTACAAGGAACGGTTGTAGAAAATGTTTTTACAACCATTCCCGTTGGTCATTAGAGGGGCCGGTGCCCGGCCTGAGTTGATGCTGCGCATCGAGGTTTGAACCGTTAATGAACGCGAATGGACATTCATAAGGAAGGTCGGTGTTCTTCGCGTCTTTGCGGTCAAATAAAAACTCTGATCCGCAGGATGCCCTCGCCGGAACGGAGTGGAGGCTCTCTAGTGAATGAAATGAACGG